>NZ_JAWRZC010000001.1:210000-212500 GCF_056523145.1 Variovorax sp. ISS6 | reverse complement strand
GGGAGTGAAATAGATCCTGAAACCGCGTGCTTACAAAAAGTAGGAGCCCGCAAGGGTGACTGCGTACCTTTTGTATAATGGGTCAGCGACTTACATTCAGTGGCAAGGTTAACCGAATAGGGAAGCCGTAGAGAAATCGAGTCCGAATAGGGCGATCAGTCGCTGGGTGTAGACCCGAAACCAAGTGATCTATCCATGGCCAGGATGAAGGTGCCGTAACAGGTACTGGAGGTCCGAACCGACTAGTGTTGCAAAACTAGCGGATGAGCTGTGGATAGGGGTGAAAGGCTAAACAAACTTGGAAATAGCTGGTTCTCTCCGAAAACTATTTAGGTAGTGCCTCAAGTATTACCTTCGGGGGTAGAGCACTGTTTTGGCTAGGGGGTCATGGCGACTTACCAAACCAAGGCAAACTCCGAATACCGAAGAGTACAGCTTGGGAGACAGAGCACCGGGTGCTAACGTCCGGACTCAAGAGGGAAACAACCCAGACCGCCAGCTAAGGTCCCTAAAATTGGCTAAGTGGGAAACGAAGTGGGAAGGCTAAAACAGTCAGGATGTTGGCTTAGAAGCAGCCATCATTTAAAGAAAGCGTAATAGCTCACTGATCGAGTCGTCCTGCGCGGAAGATGTAACGGGGCTAAGCCAGTTACCGAAGCTGCGGATTTGCAATTTATTGCAAGTGGTAGGAGAGCGTTCTGTAAGCCTGTGAAGGTGCGTTGTAAAGCGTGCTGGAGGTATCAGAAGTGCGAATGCTGACATGAGTAGCGTTAAAGGGGGTGAAAAGCCCCCTCGCCGTAAGCGCAAGGTTTTCTACGCAACGTTCATCGGCGTAGAGTGAGTCGGCCCCTAAGGCGAGGCAGAGATGCGTAGCTGATGGGAAACAGGTCAATATTCCTGTACCGATATACAGTGCGATGTGGGGACGGATCTTAATAGGTCATCCGGGTGTTGGATATCCCGGTTTAGTTGGATGTAGGCGTGCATTAGGCAAATCCGGTGCACATATACCGAGGCCAACGATCGAGCGAGCTTGCTCGCGAAGTGACTGAACGAGGTTCCAGGAAAAGCCACTAAGCTTCAGCTGTATACGACCGTACCGCAAACCGACACTGGTGCGCGAGATGAGTATTCTAAGGCGCTTGAGAGAACTCAGGAGAAGGAACTCGGCAAATTGACACCGTAACTTCGGAAGAAGGTGTGCCCTATTAGTGTGAAGTGAACAACGGAGCATGAATGGGTTGCAAAAAATCGGTGGCTGCGACTGTTTATTAAAAACACAGCACTCTGCAAACACGAAAGTGGACGTATAGGGTGTGACGCCTGCCCGGTGCTGGAAGATTAAATGATGGGGTGCAAGCTCTTGATTGAAGTCCCAGTAAACGGCGGCCGTAACTATAACGGTCCTAAGGTAGCGAAATTCCTTGTCGGGTAAGTTCCGACCTGCACGAATGGCGTAACGATGGCCACACTGTCTCCTCCTGAGACTCAGCGAAGTTGAAATGTTTGTGATGATGCAATCTCCCCGCGGAAAGACGGAAAGACCCCATGAACCTTTACTGTAGCTTTGTATTGGACTTTGAACAGATCTGTGTAGGATAGGTGGGAGGCTTTGAAGCAGGGTCGCTAGATCTTGTGGAGCCAACGTTGAAATACCACCCTGGTGTGTTTGAGGTTCTAACCTAGGTCCATTATCTGGATCGGGGACAGTGCATGGTAGGCAGTTTGACTGGGGCGGTCTCCTCCCAAAGCGTAACGGAGGAGTTCGAAGGTACGCTAGTTACGGTCGGACATCGTGACGATAGTGCAATGGCATAAGCGTGCTTAACTGCGAGACTGACAAGTCGAGCAGATGCGAAAGCAGGACATAGTGATCCGGTGGTTCTGTATGGAAGGGCCATCGCTCAACGGATAAAAGGTACTCTGGGGATAACAGGCTGATACCGCCCAAGAGTTCATATCGACGGCGGTGTTTGGCACCTCGATGTCGGCTCATCTCATCCTGGGGCTGTAGCCGGTCCCAAGGGTATGGCTGTTCGCCATTTAAAGAGGTACGTGAGCTGGGTTTAAAACGTCGTGAGACAGTTTGGTCCCTATCTTCCGTGGGCGCTGCAGATTTGAGGAAGCCTGCTCCTAGTACGAGAGGACCGGAGTGGACACACCTCTGGTGTATCGGTTGTCACGCCAGTGGCATTGCCGAGTAGCTAAGTGTGGAAGAGATAACCGCTGAAAGCATCTAAGCGGGAAACTCGTTTCAAGATGAGATCTGCCGGGGCCTCGAGCCCCCTGAAGAGTCGTTCAAGACCAGGACGTTGATAGGTCAGGTGTGGAAGCGCAGTAATGCGTTAAGCTAACTGATACTAATTGCTCGTGCGGCTTGACCCTATAACTTTGATCAAGAAGATCAAGGTGTTATGCCAAGTTGACGCATTCAAAACACATTCAAATAACGCCTCCGCGCGTGCTGATTCAAACTCTATGAATTCGCCAGGTTGATCAC
>NZ_JAWRZC010000001.1:0-207500 GCF_056523145.1 Variovorax sp. ISS6 | reverse complement strand
ATCATCGGTTCCCCTCGGAACGTTTCAACACCAAAGCGGCTTCCTGCGAAAGCATGAGGCTTCTTTGTTGTTGATCGGGATCTCCTGATCAATCGGCTGTTCTTTAAAAATTCATAGAGTTGAATCAGCGTTGCTGACGGAAAGAGCTTCATGGCTCACCGTGCCGTCAGCAACTTGAATTTTTGATTGCGTCAATATGAACTTCAATTTCGAGAAATCGATTTATGAAGACGGCATAACGCGCCAGGTGAAAGACCTGGCAATTCCTTGATTGACTTTGGTTTCTGTGAAGAAACGTCAAAGTTATAGGGTCAAGTGAATAAGAGCACGTGGTGGATGCCTTGGCGATGATAGGCGACGAAGGACGTGATAGCCTGCGATAAGCTTCGGGGAGCTGGCAAATTAGCTTTGATCCGGAGATTTCCGAATGGGGAAACCCACCGAAAGGTATCGCATGATGAATACATAGTCATGCGAGGCGAACCGGGTGAACTGAAACATCTCAGTAGCTCGAGGAAAAGACATCAACCGAGATTCCGAAAGTAGTGGCGAGCGAAATCGGAAGAGCCTGCTAGTGATAGCACAAGACTTATCAGAACGGCTTGGAAAGGCCGGCCATAGTGGGTGACAGCCCCGTACGTTAAAAGACTTGTGTGGTACTGAGCTAGCGAAAAGTAGGGCGGGACACGTGTAATCCTGTCTGAATATGGGGGGACCATCCTCCAAGGCTAAATACTCATCATCGACCGATAGTGAACTAGTACCGTGAGGGAAAGGCGAAAAGAACCCCGGGAGGGGAGTGAAATAGATCCTGAAACCGCGTGCTTACAAAAAGTAGGAGCCCGCAAGGGTGACTGCGTACCTTTTGTATAATGGGTCAGCGACTTACATTCAGTGGCAAGGTTAACCGAATAGGGAAGCCGTAGAGAAATCGAGTCCGAATAGGGCGATCAGTCGCTGGGTGTAGACCCGAAACCAAGTGATCTATCCATGGCCAGGATGAAGGTGCCGTAACAGGTACTGGAGGTCCGAACCGACTAGTGTTGCAAAACTAGCGGATGAGCTGTGGATAGGGGTGAAAGGCTAAACAAACTTGGAAATAGCTGGTTCTCTCCGAAAACTATTTAGGTAGTGCCTCAAGTATTACCTTCGGGGGTAGAGCACTGTTTTGGCTAGGGGGTCATGGCGACTTACCAAACCAAGGCAAACTCCGAATACCGAAGAGTACAGCTTGGGAGACAGAGCACCGGGTGCTAACGTCCGGACTCAAGAGGGAAACAACCCAGACCGCCAGCTAAGGTCCCTAAAATTGGCTAAGTGGGAAACGAAGTGGGAAGGCTAAAACAGTCAGGATGTTGGCTTAGAAGCAGCCATCATTTAAAGAAAGCGTAATAGCTCACTGATCGAGTCGTCCTGCGCGGAAGATGTAACGGGGCTAAGCCAGTTACCGAAGCTGCGGATTTGCAATTTATTGCAAGTGGTAGGAGAGCGTTCTGTAAGCCTGTGAAGGTGCGTTGTAAAGCGTGCTGGAGGTATCAGAAGTGCGAATGCTGACATGAGTAGCGTTAAAGGGGGTGAAAAGCCCCCTCGCCGTAAGCGCAAGGTTTTCTACGCAACGTTCATCGGCGTAGAGTGAGTCGGCCCCTAAGGCGAGGCAGAGATGCGTAGCTGATGGGAAACAGGTCAATATTCCTGTACCGATATACAGTGCGATGTGGGGACGGATCTTAATAGGTCATCCGGGTGTTGGATATCCCGGTTTAGTTGGATGTAGGCGTGCATTAGGCAAATCCGGTGCACATATACCGAGGCCAACGATCGAGCGAGCTTGCTCGCGAAGTGACTGAACGAGGTTCCAGGAAAAGCCACTAAGCTTCAGCTGTATACGACCGTACCGCAAACCGACACTGGTGCGCGAGATGAGTATTCTAAGGCGCTTGAGAGAACTCAGGAGAAGGAACTCGGCAAATTGACACCGTAACTTCGGAAGAAGGTGTGCCCTATTAGTGTGAAGTGAACAACGGAGCATGAATGGGTTGCAAAAAATCGGTGGCTGCGACTGTTTATTAAAAACACAGCACTCTGCAAACACGAAAGTGGACGTATAGGGTGTGACGCCTGCCCGGTGCTGGAAGATTAAATGATGGGGTGCAAGCTCTTGATTGAAGTCCCAGTAAACGGCGGCCGTAACTATAACGGTCCTAAGGTAGCGAAATTCCTTGTCGGGTAAGTTCCGACCTGCACGAATGGCGTAACGATGGCCACACTGTCTCCTCCTGAGACTCAGCGAAGTTGAAATGTTTGTGATGATGCAATCTCCCCGCGGAAAGACGGAAAGACCCCATGAACCTTTACTGTAGCTTTGTATTGGACTTTGAACAGATCTGTGTAGGATAGGTGGGAGGCTTTGAAGCAGGGTCGCTAGATCTTGTGGAGCCAACGTTGAAATACCACCCTGGTGTGTTTGAGGTTCTAACCTAGGTCCATTATCTGGATCGGGGACAGTGCATGGTAGGCAGTTTGACTGGGGCGGTCTCCTCCCAAAGCGTAACGGAGGAGTTCGAAGGTACGCTAGTTACGGTCGGACATCGTGACGATAGTGCAATGGCATAAGCGTGCTTAACTGCGAGACTGACAAGTCGAGCAGATGCGAAAGCAGGACATAGTGATCCGGTGGTTCTGTATGGAAGGGCCATCGCTCAACGGATAAAAGGTACTCTGGGGATAACAGGCTGATACCGCCCAAGAGTTCATATCGACGGCGGTGTTTGGCACCTCGATGTCGGCTCATCTCATCCTGGGGCTGTAGCCGGTCCCAAGGGTATGGCTGTTCGCCATTTAAAGAGGTACGTGAGCTGGGTTTAAAACGTCGTGAGACAGTTTGGTCCCTATCTTCCGTGGGCGCTGCAGATTTGAGGAAGCCTGCTCCTAGTACGAGAGGACCGGAGTGGACACACCTCTGGTGTATCGGTTGTCACGCCAGTGGCATTGCCGAGTAGCTAAGTGTGGAAGAGATAACCGCTGAAAGCATCTAAGCGGGAAACTCGTTTCAAGATGAGATCTGCCGGGGCCTCGAGCCCCCTGAAGAGTCGTTCAAGACCAGGACGTTGATAGGTCAGGTGTGGAAGCGCAGTAATGCGTTAAGCTAACTGATACTAATTGCTCGTGCGGCTTGACCCTATAACTTTGATCAAGAAGATCAAGGTGTTATGCCAAGTTGACGCATTCAAAACACATTCAAATAACGCCTCCGCGCGTGCTGATTCAAACTCTATGAATTCGCCAGGTTGATCACTCGATCAACCCGGCAACCCTTTATGCCTGATGACCATAGCGAGTTGGTACCACTCCTTCCCATCCCGAACAGGACAGTGAAACGACTCAGCGCCGATGATAGTGCGGGTTCCCGTGTGAAAGTAGGTCATCGTCAGGCTATTACAGCCAAAAAAGCCCCAACCAAACGGTTGGGGCTTTTTTCTTTGCGCAAGCAAAAGCAAAGCAGAAGCAAAAAAACAAAAAGCGCATCGACCGAAACGATGCGCTTTTTTTATTGGCAAATTCAATTCAGAGATTCCGGACTTCGTATTCGGTTAATTCGGCCGCCTCTGCCGCGACGAGCTCGCCCAGAATCTCCTGTGCCAAGACATCCAGTGCCACACCCTGGAAGAACCGCGCGCACACCATGGCCAGATAAGGCGTCTCGCGCACCCAAGCCATCCAATCCGAGCGCGACATCCTCTGCTTTTCAAGCAGCTTGAACTTGATCAGTACCTTGATCGCATGCCGCGCATGCTTTGCGGGATCCCGCTGCAGCCCCTCGAGCCGTCGCCGCGCCACCTTCAACGCACCTGCCACGTCCGTGAAGATTGTTCCGTGCCCCGGAATCACGATCAATGGCGCCAGGCGCTCGATCAGATCCAGGGTGGCCCCCATCTCTCCAAACGACGGTTCGCCCTTCAGTTCCGGAAAAGCGATGCCGAACCCGTTCTCCCACAGCGCATCCGCCGACACCAAGGTCCGCGACACAGGCTCGAAAAGAATGACCGAGTGCGGATCGTGACCAGGCGCCGCATGAATCTGCCAGTACAGCCCGCCGACCTCGCGCTCCGTCCCAGGCTGCAGCAGCCCTGAGGCGCGAAACCGCGGGCAGCTCTGCCCCGTCGCCCGGAAGCTCAGCGCTTCTTCGTCCCAGCGCTCCACCAGCGCCGCCTCGCCCGGCGGGATCTCGATGCGAAGGGCCGGATAGCGCGCCTGCAGCGCCGCATTCCCGCCGCAATGGTCGCTGTGCAGGTGCGTGTTGAGCACCCGGTCCAGCGGCCGACCGTCCAATGCCGACTCGACCAGCGCCACCGTCTGCTCGGCATGCGCCACATAGCCGGTATCGATCAGCGCCGTCTCATCGGCGCCGATCGCGAGGATGTTGTTGGAAGACAGCCACCCACGCTCGAGCACGACGACATTCGCCGGCAACCCGGCGACCGCCGCCGCGCTCATTCAATGGCCCGCGGAGGCGGTGGTGCGGAGTTCGCGGCGCAGGATCTTGCCGACGTTGGTCTTGGGCAGCGCATCGCGGAATTCGATGTGCCGTGGGCGCTTGTAGCCGGTGAGTTGTCCATTGCAGTATTGCAGCACAGCCTCCTCGGTCAGGCTCGGGTCCTTGCGCACCACGAAGACCTTGATCGCCTCGCCCTGCTTTTCGTCGGGCACGCCGATGGCCGCGCATTCCACCACGCCGGGGCACAGCGAGATCACGTTCTCGAGCTCGTTCGGGAACACGTTGAAGCCGCTGACCAGGATCATGTCCTTCTTGCGGTCGACGATGCGGCTGTAGCCGTCCTCCTGCATCACGGCGACGTCGCCGGTGCGCATGAAGCCGTCGGCGGTGAAGGCCGCCGCCGTCTCGGCCGGCTGGTTGTAGTAGCCCTTCATCACGTTCGGGCCCTTGATGCAGAGCTCGCCCGATTCGCCGATCGGCATCGAATTGCCCTCATCGTCCTTGATCGCGATCTCGATGCTCGGCAACGGCAGGCCGATGGTGCCGGTGAACCTGGTGTTCGACACCGGGTTGTTGGTGCCGATCGCGCAGGTCTCGCTCATGCCCCAGCCTTCGATCATGGGGCAGCCGGTGGCCTCGAACCAGCGCTTCGCCGTGCCTTCCGAGGCCGCCATGCCGCCGGCCTGCGAGACGAACAGCGTCGAGAAGTCGATGCTCTTGAACTCGGGATGCATCAACAGCGCGTTGAACAGCGTGTTCACCGCCGGCAGCATGTGGAAGGGCCGCTTCTTCAGCACCGCGATGAACTTGTCGAGGTCGCGCGGGTTCGGCACCAGCGTCATGTGCGAGCCCTGGCGGATCACGAGCAGGCACAGCGTGAGCGCGAAGATGTGATACAGCGGCAGCGCCGCGATGCTGTTGACCTTCGCGAGGTCGCCCGCGCGCGCGAGCGCCGGCGTGAACCAGGCCTCGGCCTGCAAGGTGGCGGCCACGATGTTGCGATGCGTGAGCACCGCGCCCTTCGACAGCCCGGTCGTGCCGCCCGTGTACTGCAGGAAGGCGATCGAATCGAGCGTGCTCTTGTCGGCTGCCAGCGTGCGGCCGCGTCCTTCGGCGAGCGCCTGCGAGAACGGCGTGACCGTGCGGCCATCGCTCAGCGGCAGCTTGAACGGCGGCACCATCTTCTTCAGGTGTCGCACCGCGAGCGTGATCCAGCTGCCGTAGAGGCCGCCGAGCAGGTCGCCCATCGCGGTGATGACCACGTGCTTCACGGGCGTCTTCTCGATCACCTGCTCGAGCGTGGAGGCGAAGTTCTCGAGGATCACGATCGCGGTCGCGCCCGAGTCCTTGAGCTGGTGCTCGAGCTCGCGCGCGGTGTACAGCGGATTGACGTTCACGCAGGTGTAGCCGGCGCGCAGCACGGCACACATGGTGACCGCGAATTGCGGGATGTTCGGCAGCATGATCGCCACGCGCGCGCCGGGCTCGAGCCCTCGCGATTGCAGCCAGGCGCCGAGCGCCTTCGATTGCGCATCGAGCTCGCCGTACGACATCCAGCGTTCCATGCACACCGAGAACGGGCGGTCGGCATAGCGGCCGAAAGCCTCGTCGAACATGTGGGAAAGCGATCGGTACTGCTCGGGATCGATCTCGTGCGGTACGCCGGCCGGATAGTGCTGTCGCGCGGATGTCTGCATGCAAGCTCCTTTGGCGCGGATTGTGGGAGCCGCACAGGACAAGCGACCAGCGGGCTTGTCCTAGGTAAATGCATCGGCTGTCGCCTGCGCGATAGCTGCCGAAAAGGAAGCTCAGGCCTTGCCGGATTCGCCGGGCTGCAGCACGCCTGCGGGAATGTCGGCCGCGGTTTCCAGCGCCCGGTACAGCGGCGCGAAGTCGGGCTCGGTCAGGTCGAACAACTGCGCGAAGCTGTCGATGACGAAGTAGTTGGCCTGGTAGGTGTCGATCTTGTAGAGCGTGCGCATGGTGCGCAGCAGGTCGAGCGGCAGCCGCAGCGGCTCGTTCGAGCGCACCGCGTGCTGCAGCTCGCCGACCGAGCTCAGGATGCCGGCGCCATAGGCGCGCAGTCCATCGGGCTGGCGGATCAGCCCGAACTCCACCGTGTACCAGTACAGCCGCGCGAGCTTCTCGCCGGCATCGAGCTCATGGGCCTTGATGCCGCCCGCGCCATAGCGCTGCACGTAGTCCGCGAAGGTCGGGTCGAACAGCATCGGCACGTGCCCGAACAGGTCGTGGAACACGTCGGGCTCGACGATGTAGTTGAACTCCTCGGGCTTGCGGATCCAGTCGGTGACCGGAAACTTTCGGTTCGCGAGCAGCGTGAAGAAGGGCAGCTCGGGAATCAGCCCCGGCACCGCCACGATCTCCCAGCCGGTGGCCTTGTGCAGCCGCTCGTTGAGCTCCTCGAAGCGCGGGATGCGGTCCTTCACACCCAGCAGCGGCAGCGCCTTGATGAAGGCATCGCAGGCCAGCCCCGGCAGTTGCGCGGCCTGGCGCTCGTAGAGCCGCTTGTAGGTGTCGTGGTCGGCCGCCGTGTAGCTGGCCCAGTCCTGCGCGCAGGTGTAGTCGGCCTGCACCGTGCCGCCGCGCGAGTAGTCGCCGCGCGGCGGGCGATCGGAGGCGCCGTAGACGGCGGGCGTGACGACGGTGGCAGGGATGTCCATGGGTGCTTCGGTTGATTACTTGAGCCAGCGGTCCATGACGCGCTGGAACTCGCCGCCGGCCTGCTGCAGGTGCAGCCATTGGTCGACATAGGCCTTGAAGGCCACGTCGTCGCGCGGCAGCATCCAGGCCATTTCGCCGTATTGCAGCGGCTTGTCGGGATGGATCGCGCACAGGCCCGGCTTGAGCTTCTGCTGCACGATCGCCTCGGCCGACTCGGTCACGAACACGTCGGCGCGGTTGGCGAGGATCTCGTCGAAGATCGTCACGTTCTCGCCGTGCAGCGTGAGCCGGGCCTGCTTGAAGTTGGTGCGGGCGAAGCGTTCGTTGCTGCCGCCCGGATTGAAGATGACGCGCGTGGTCGGCTTGTCGATGTCGGCCACGCTCTGGTACTTGGCCACGTCGGCGCAGCGCGCGATCGGCGTCTTGCCGTTGACCATGTAGGGCGCGCTGAAGAAGGCGCGCTTCTGGCGATCGGTGGTCACCGACACGCCGCCCACGGCGATGTCGCACTTGCCGGCCGCGAGGTCGGGCAGCAGGTTGGCCCAGGTGGTCTTGATCCACTCGGGCTTCGCGCCCAGGCTGCTGCTGAAGCCGGCCATCAGGTCGACGTCGATGCCTTCGAACGAGGCATCGGCCTTCTGGAAGCTGAACGGCCGGTAGTCGCCCGGCGTGCAGACGCGCAGCACGGCCGCCTTCTGCACGCTGTCGAGGTGCGAGCCCGCGGCGGGGCCGGCCGGCGCGCCTCCCGGCCCCGCCGCGCATCCCGAGAGAACGACCGCCGCGGCGAGGGTGGTCAGGCCGATCGAGAGGATGTTGCGCATGCGGAGCTCCTGGAGGGTGGAAGGAGCGCTTATTTTGCGGCGGTCAGCACGCCGCGGCGCATCTGGTCGAGCTCGATGCTCTCGAACAGCGCCTTGAAGTTGCCGTTGCCGAAGCCGTCGTCGCCCTTGCGCTGGATGAACTCGAAGAAGATCGGGCCGAGCTGGTTCTCGCTGAAGATCTGCAGCAGCAGCGCGTCCTTCTTGCCATCGATCAGGATCTTGCGCTTCTGCAGCTCTTCCACGCTCTCGCCGTGGCCCGGGATGCGCTTGTCGACCAGCTCATAGTAGGTATCGATGGTGTCCAGCAGGGTCACGCCCTTGGCGCGCAGCGCGTCGACCGTCTGGTAGAGGTCGTCCGAGCCCATCGCGATGTGCTGGATGCCTTCGCCCTTGTACATGTCCAGGTACTCCTGGATCTGGCCGGCCTGTTCCTTGCCCTCTTCGTTGATCGGGATGCGGATCTTGCCGCAGGGGCTGGTCATGGCCTTGCTCTTCACGCCGGTGACTTGGCCCTCGATGTCGAAGTACTTGATCTCGCGGAAGTTGAACAGCTTCTCGTAGAAGCCGGCCCAGGTGTTCATGCGGCCGCGGTAGACGTTGTGCGTCAGGTGGTCGATGTAGGTCAGGCCGTTGCCCTTGGTGGTCAGGGCGTCCTGCGAGGCCACGCCCGGCAGCGGTTCGAAGTCCACGTCGTAGAAGCCGATGTTGCCGATGTCGCCGGGCTTCGCGCCGTTCTTGCCGGGCCAGCGGTCGACCAGATAGATCAGGCTGTCGCCGATGCCCTTGATGGCGGGAATGTTCAGCTCGCCCGGGCCGGCCTTGTCGGCGAAACCCCAGGCGCCCAGCGAGGTGGCGCGCTCGTAGGCGGCCTTGGCGTCGTGCACGCGGAAGGCGATGGCGCACACGCTCGGGCCGTGCTCGCGCGCGAAGCGCTGCGCGAACGAATCGGGCTCGGCGTTCAGGATGAAATTGATCTCGCCCTGGCGGTACAGCAGCACGTTCTTGTGGCGGTGCTTGGCGATGGCCGTGAAGCCCATGCGCTCGAAGACCTTGCCCATGGCGACCGGATCGGGTGCCGCGTATTCGATGAATTCAAAGCCGTCGGTGCCCATGGGGTTGTCCCAGGGCGTGAAGGCGGGCGCGTCGGCGTGGCTCATGGCAGTCTCCGAAGAAGTGGGGATCGAGGGGGAAAGGAAAAGGATGGCGGCTCGGCCAGTGCAGCAATGTAGGTCGATTGCCGCTCATGATTTCAGCGTTTGCGGGCGCCTTCTTTGGTCATGTTGCAGGAAAAGTGCAAAAATCCAATCATGGAAGCACTCGACAAGATAGATCGGCTGATTCTGCGCACGCTGCAAGCAGACGGGCGCGCCACCTACGACCAGATCGCCGAGCAGGTCAGCCTCTCGCCCAGCGCCGTGCTGCGGCGGGTCAAGCGGCTCGAGGAGCAGCGCGTGATCGACCGCTACGTGGCGCTGGTCAAGCCCGAGGCCGTCGGGCTGGGGCTTACGGCCTATCTCAACGTGCGGCTCGAAAAGCACACCGAGAGCCACAAGCGCAACCCCATGGACCTGTTCCGCGCCAGCGTGCAGACCTGGCCCGAGGTCGTCGAGTGCGCCGCCCTCACGGGCGAGATGGACTACCTGCTGCGCGTGGTCGTGGCCGACATGGCCCACTACAGCCGCTTCATCATGGACACCCTGCTCAAGCACCCGAGCGTGCAGGACTGCAAGACCAGTTTCGTGCTCGACCGTGTCAAAGCCACCACAGCCGTGCCGGTCTAGACAGGAAAAAGTTGCTCCATGCACACGCTTTCGGGTATTGATTCACAAATGAGTCACGAAAGTGTCCCGTCGGGCTTGCGGGTTAAGGGAAAACCCTTACATTCAAGCCATGCTTACCGCCAAGGACCTCCTCAGGGCATCCCTCGGCCTCGGCTCTTTTCTGAAGGCGCCGATGGTTGAGGCCCAGCCACGCGCCGCCACCGCGCCGCAGCCCCTCATGGTGCCGATCCGCTCGATCGGCCCGCGCGAGCGCGACCGCATCGCCAGCCACCTGCTGGCGCTCAGCGCCCACGACCGCTACCTGCGCTTCGGCTATGCCGCGGGCGACGAGCAGGTGCAGCGCTATGTCGACGGCCTCGACTTCGACCGCGACGAGCTGTTCGGCATCTACAACCGCAAGCTCGAGCTGATCGCGATGGCCCACCTGGCCTTCGCGCCCGACCACCAGCCCAGCGACTGCGCCGAATTTGGCGTTTCCGTCTCGGCCCATGCCCGCGGACGCGGCTATGGCGCCCGGCTGTTCGAGCGTGCCGTGGTCGTGGCGCGCAACGAGGGCGTGGGGATGCTGTTCATCCATGCGCTCAGCGAGAACGCCGCGATGCTCAAGATCGCGCGCAATGCCGGCGCCACCGTGGTGCGCAGCGGTTCCGAATCGGAAGCCCACCTGCAGCTGCCGAGCGCCACCTTCGACAGCCGCATGAGCGAGATCGCGCTCGAGCATTACGCGGCAGTCGACTTCCACCTCAAGACGCGCGCGAAGCAGTTCTGGGCCTTTCTGGCCAGTCTTCAGGAAGTCCGCAGCGGCGTGCGCAGCGCGCGCGGCAAGTCGGCGCAATAAGGCCCTCGAGCGGCCCGGCCCTGCCCGGGAACGCTCCTTGCATACCCCCAGGCGGACCCGGTAGAGCCTGTCACATGCAATCCGGTATCCTTGCACTCCCCCCAACTACGCCCTCCCGCAGTGGCCGAACCTCACCCTGAACGCGCACCCGTCGAACGGGAAGACAAGCGCGGCTTTCTCCAGAAGCTCGCCGAATTCATCCATCCCGGTCCGGACTCGCGCGACGAGCTGATCGAAACCCTGGCGGATGCCGAAGACAACCAGGTGATCGGCGCCGAATCGCGCGTGATGCTCGAAGGCGTGCTGCGCATGGCCGACATGACGGCCGGCGACGTGATGGTCGCGGCGCCGCGCATGGACCTGGTGAACATCGACGCGCCCTACGACGCGCTGCTGCACCTGGTCATCGACACCGCGCACTCGCGCTTCCCGGTGTACGAGGGCGAGAAGGAAAACATCATCGGCATCCTGCTCGCGAAGGACCTGCTCAAGCTGCAGCGCGCGCCGGGCCTGAACATCCGCGCGCTGCTGCGGCCCGCCACCTTCGTGCCCGAGAGCAAGGGCCTGAACGACCTGCTGCGCGAGTTCCGCGGCAACCGCAACCACCTGGCGATCGTCATCGACGAGTTCGGCCGCGTGGCCGGCCTGATCACCATCGAGGACGTGCTCGAGCAGATCGTCGGCGAGATCGAGGACGAGTTCGACATCGCCGAGGACGAGGGCGACATCTTCGGCCTGGCCGACCACACCTACCGCGTCTCGGGCGACACGCCGATCGAGCGCGTGGCCGAGGCCTTCGGCATCGTCTTCGACGAGGAACAGCTCAGCGAGGACTTCGACACCATCGGCGGCCTGATCGCGCACGAGATGGGCCACGTGCCCAAGCGCGGCGAGCACCATGCGATCGGCGGCTTCGACTTCGTGGTGCTGCACACCAAGGGCGGCGCGGTGCGCTGGTTCAAGGTGTCGCCGGCCCGCGGCGGCGACGCGGCCGACTGATGCGCGCCGCACTGCTGGCCCTGGCCTTCCTGCTGGCCGGACTGGCGCAGGCCGCCTCGATCGCCATGCCCGGCTCGGGCCGGCCGCTGTGGCTGCTGCAACTGGTGTCGCTCGGCGTCCTTGCCTTCGGGCTGCGCCGGCTGCGCGACGAGAACGCGGGCTGGCGCCGCGCCGGATTGCATGCCTGGCTGTTCTCCACCGCCTGGCTCAGCGGCACCTTCTGGTGGCTCTTCATCTCGATGCACACCTACGGCGGCCTCGCCGCGCCGCTGGCCGCGATCGCGGTGCTCGCACTCGCCGCCGCGCTCGGCCTGTACTACGCCCTGGCCGGCGCCTGGTTCGTGCGGCGCGGTCCGCGCGGCACGGTCACCGGCGCACTGGTGTTCGCCGCGCTGTGGACGCTGGCCGAACTGGTGCGCGGCAGCTGGTTCACCGGCTTCCCCTGGGGCGCGGGCGGCTATGCGCATGTCGAGGGCCCGCTCGCGGGCTGGGCGCCGTGGGTCGGCGTCTACGGCATCGGCGCCGTCGCGGCCCTGGCCGCCGCGCTGGTCGCGCTGGCTCGCCCCGCGGCCCGTGCCGAACTCGCGGGCGCCGCGCTGCTGGTCGCGGTCGTGTTCGGCTTTCCGCTCGTGGCCCAGCCCTCGCGCGGCGAAGCCGCGGGCACGCTGCAGGTCGCGCTGCTGCAGGGCAACATCGCGCAGGACGAGAAATTCGTTCCCAACGGCGGCATCGAGAACGCGCTGCGCTGGTACGGCGAACAGCTGCGCGATGCCAGGGCCTCGCTGGTGGTCACGCCCGAGACCGCGATCCCGCTGCTGCCGCAGCAACTTCCCGCGGGCTACCTCGAGGCGATCCAGGCGCGCTATGCGAGCGGCAGCCAGGCGGCCGTGGTCGGCCTGCCGCTGGGCGACCGCCAGGGCTACACCAATACCGTGCTCGGCTTCCGGCCCGGCGCCGCCTCGGCCTACGCCTACAGCAAGCACCACCTCGTGCCCTTCGGCGAGTTCATTCCCTTCGGCTTCCGCTGGTTCATCGACATGATGAGCATCCCGCTCGGCGACTTCCGCAGCGGCGGCCTCGCGCAGCCCGCGCTCGCCTGGCAGGGCCAGCGCATCGCGCCGAACATCTGCTACGAGGACTTGTTCGGCGACGAGATCGGCGCCAACTTCCGCGACGCGGCGACGGCACCGACCATCCTGCTCAACGTGAGCAACATCGCCTGGTTCGGCGACTCGATCGCCATCGACCAGCATCTCGCGATCTCGCGCATGCGCGCGCTCGAGTTCGCGCGGCCGATGGTGCGCGCCACCAACACCGGCGCCACCGTGGTCATCGACGCCGAGGGCCGCGTGACCCATGCGCTGCCGCGGCTCACGCGCGGCGTGCTCGAGGCCCCGGTCGAGGGCCGCACCGGCCTCACGCCCTATGCGCGCTGGGTCGCGCACCTCGGGCTGTGGCCGCTGTGGGGCCTGGCCTGCGCGATCGTCGCGGTCGCCTTCGTGCGGCGTCGCCGCGCGGCCTGACTCAGGCCGCCACCGCGGCCGCGCGCGGCTTCACCGGCCAGTCGCGCAGCTTGCCGGGGTTCAGCAGGCCCAGCGGATCGAAGCGCCGCTTCACGGCGATCACCTCGGGCGGCAGCGGCCCGCCGGCCTTGCCGTCCTCGACGATGTTCACGTGCGGGTTGTTGATGTGCACCTCGTGCTCGCGGTGGATCTGCATGATCTCCTGCAGCCGTTCCTCGGTGCTGAAGCGCACCAGCTGCAGGCCGCTGCAGGTCATCAGGCCCGCCACGTTGCGGATGAACTCCAGGTGCATCATCACCTCGCCGCCCAGCAGCTTCTCCATCTCGATGACCTGCGCCACGTGGCGCCCCGGCACGAAGCCGCTCTGCAGGTAGGTCAGGGTCGGATCGACCTTGAGCGCGTGCAGCGTCGTGTGGTTCCAGGTGAACTCCATCAGGGTGCGGTTGCTCTTCTGCACCTCGGCCGCGGTCTTGCGGTAGCTCACCGTGCCGCCGAAGCTCTCGACCAGCTGCAGCAGCGCCGGCTCGCTGGCCTCGGCCACCAGCGACAGCACCGTGTGGCAGCCCTTGGGCAGGTGCGCCGCGAGTTGCGCCAGGTGGTCGGAGATCGGCGCCGCATAGAACGACACCTCGCGCTTCACGATTCCCGGCGCGTTCGCGAGCCGGTCGGCGAAGTTCAGCGCGCCCTCGAAATCGGAGAAGGTCACGAGCGTCTCGAGCCACGGATGCGCGGGCGCCAGCGCGACCTCGAGTTCGAGCACCAGCCCGTTGGTGCCCCACAGGTGATGCATGCGCATCGCCTCGGCGCCGCGCAGCTCGACCACCTGGGGTTCGGCCTCGATGGTCATCGCGCGGATGCCGAGCACGTTGCCCGGCGCGCCCAGCGGCCCGTAGTTGATCGAGCCCACGCCGCCGAAGCCGCCGCCGAACAGGCCGCCGAGCGTGGCGCTGCGGTAGGTCGAGGGCACGCAGCGCATCTCCTGGCCGCTGGCCCGGGTCTGCTTCTCGAGTTCGCCCAGGCGGATGCCGGCCTGCGCGCGCGCCACGCCGGGCCGTACCCAGAGGCAGGCGTTGTAGCCGGTCATGTCGAGCACCACGCCGCCGGCCAGCGGCGTGGTCTGGCCGTAGTTGCCGGTGCCGCTGCCGCGCACGGTGATCGGCACGCCGTGGCGCGCGCAGGCGCCGACCACCGCGCGGATCTCGTCCTCGCTGCGCGGGCGCACCACCACCTCGGCATGCTTGCCCTCGAGCTGGCGCTTGAGCACCGGGCTGAACCAGGAGAAGTCCTGCGACAGCCGCACGACGCGGCCCTCGTCGGTGATCCAGTCGAGGTCGGGGAGTTCGAGCAGCAGCGGCCCGATGGAGGATTCTTGTGCGTTCATGTTGGAGTCAGTCCTGGGAAAGTTCGCTCGCATGCCACGAGCCCAGCGCCACCTTGGTGAGCCAGGCCATCAGCACGAAGAGCGCGACGCCGGTGAGGGAAATCAGCAGCAGCGCGGCGAACATCCGCGGGATGTTCAGCTGGAAGCCCGCCTGCAGGATCTGGTAGGCCAGTCCCGCGCCCGAGCCGCCGGTGCCGGCCACGAACTCCGCCACCACCGCGCCGATCAGCGCAAGACCGCTGGAGATGCGCAGGCCGCCGAAGAAGTAGGGCAGCGCGCTCGGGATGCGCAGCCGCACCAGTTGCTGCCAGCGCGTGGCGCGGTTGAGCTTGAAGTAGCTCTGCAGGTCGGGGTCGATGCTGCGCAGGCCCAGCGTGGTGTTGCTGATGATCGGGAACAGTGCCACCAGCGCCGCGCACACGGTCATCGCGGCTGTCGGGTTCTTGACCCAGATGATGATCAGCGGCGCCACCGCCACGATCGGCGTGACCTGCAGCAGCACCGCGTACGGAAAGAGCGCGGTCTCGATGCGCTTGCTCTGCACGAACAGGAACGAGATCAGCACGCCCGCCACCGTGGCGAGCACGAAGGACAGCACCGTGATCTTGAGCGTGACCAGCAGCGCGTTGCCCAGCGGTGCCCAGTCGGTCACCAGCGTCTGCAGCATCAGCCAGGGCGAGGGCACGAGGTAGGGCGGCAGCTCCATCGCCACCACCATCCATTGCCACAGCGCGATCAGCAGCAGGCCGATCGCCAGGGGGTAGAGCACGCGCTGCACGCGCGGCTGGCTCAGGAGAGGCGTGCGGCTCATCGCGCGTGTTCCTCGTCGGCATGGCTGGCGCGCAGCAGGCTGTCCTGCAGCCGCTTGGCATGGCGCGCGAACTCGGGCGTGACCATGAAGTCGGCGCTGCGCGGATAGGGCTCGTCGATCTGGAACTGCTCGACCACGCGGCCAGGCCGCGCGGCCATCATCACTACGCGGCTCGAGAGGAACACGGCCTCGTGGATCGAATGCGTCACGAAGATCACCGTGAGCTTCTTCTTGCGCCAGAGCTCGAGCAGGTCGGCGTCGAGCTTGTGGCGCGTGATCTCGTCGAGCGCGCCGAAGGGCTCGTCCATCAGCAGCAGCTCGGGCTGCGTGACCAGCCCGCGCGCGATCGACACCCGCATCTGCATGCCGCCCGAGAGCGCGCGCGGCAGCGCGCCCGCGAACTTCTCGAGGCCCACCAGCGCCAGCGACTCCATCACGCGCGCATCGGCCTCCTTGCGCGGCACGCCGGCCAGGTCGAGCGGCAGCCGCACGTTGGTCTGCACGCTGGCCCAGGGCATCAGCGTGGGCGACTGGAACACGAAGGACATCCGGCGCGCGCTGTCGTGCAGCTGGCTCACCGGCTTGCGCCACACCAGCAACCGGCCGTCGCTGGGCTCGAGCATGCCCGCCACCATCTTGAGCAGCGTGCTCTTGCCGCAGCCCGAGGGGCCGAGCAGCGTGACGAACTCGCCCTCGGCGATCGACAGGTCGACCGGCAGGAGCGCCTGTGTGCCGTTGGGATAGGTCTTCTCGGCCGAGAGCACTTCCACCGCGGGCACGGCAGGCACCGTCGGCGGCGCGAGGGTGTGGGGGTCGATGCGGTTCATGGCGTGGCGACGGTCAGGGCAGCACCTTCGCGTCCTTCACGAATTCGGTCGTGTAGGTCTTCGCGAGCTCGACCTTGGCCGGGTCGAGCAGCTTGGCGCTCACGAGGAAGTCGTAGCTGGCCTTGGCGCGCGCATCGGTCATCACGCCGATGCCGAGCTTGCCGGCGTCGCCGCCCGTGATCATTCCCATCTCCTTGAGCTTGGCCACGCTGTAGGCGAGCTGGTCGTCGGTCATGTTGGGGTTGTCCTTCTTGATCAGCGCGTTGGCGGGCGCGGGATCGGCGAGGTAGCTCTTCCAGCCTTCGGCCGAGGCCTTGACGAAGGCCGCCACCTGCTTGCCGCGCTCCTTCACCGTCTTCTCCATGCACGAGACGGTGGTGGCATAGGCCGGGAAGCCGTGGTCGCTGAACATCAGCACGGTGCTCTTCACGCCGGCCTTCTGGATCGCGTAGGGCTCGGAGGTCAGGTAGCCCTGCTGCGCCGTGTTCCTGTCGGCCACGAAGGGCTGGATGTTGAAGGTGTAGGGCCGGGTCTGCTCGTCCTTGAGGCCGAACTTCGCCTTGAGCCAGGGCCAGTAGCCGCGATTGGCCTGCGCGCCGATCAGCAGCGTCTTGCCCTTGAGGTCCTCGAAGCCCTTCACGTCGTCGTGCGCGATCAGCACCTGCGGGTCCTTCTGGAAGAAGGCCGCCACGTTGACCACCGGCACGCCGCCCTCGCGCACCTGCATCATCTGGATGTCGCTCGAGCCCATGATGCAGTCGGCCTGGCCGGCCGCCATCATCTGCGTGATGTTGACCTGCGGGCCGCCCATCTTGATGGTCACGTCGAGGCCGTACTTCTTGTAGATGCCCTGCGCCACGGCCTGGTAGAAGCCGCCGTGCTCGGCCTGCGCGTACCAGTTGGTCATGTAGGTGAACTTGTCCTCGGCCTGCGCGGGCGCGGCGAGGAAGGCGATGGCGGCGGCGCCGGCCAGGGACAGTGCGAAGGAGCGCATGGGAGGACCTCTCTAGGGCGTGGGTGAAGAAAAAGGGAAAGACGGGCCGATGCAAGAAGCAGGCTCAGGCCGGCGCGAAGGACTGCTGCACGAAGCCCTGCTGGTGGCCGCGCTCCCAGGTGGCTTCCTCGCGCACCACCCAGCGCAGCGCATGCAGCTCGGTCAGCGCCTGCACCCAGCTGTCGGACAGCGTGTCGAGGATCGCCTCGCCCTGCTCGCGCGTGGCGGTGGTCGGGTCGCCGATCACGCCGCTGGGGCCGAAGTCGCGCGCGGTCCAGGCGCAGGCCGGGCGGCCGTCGGCCGACAGCAGCTTGATCGGGAACGGCGGCGGGAAGTTGGCCACCGCGCGCTCCATGTGCACCGTCTCGGGCGCGAGCGCAAGCATCAGCGCGGTCTCGGAATGGCCGGCATGCATCGCGAGCTTCTTCTCCTGCTCGCTGACCTGCTTGCTGGCCGCGCTCGGCAGCCGCGACACGCCGTGCGGCACCACCACGAAGTCGCCATGGCGCAGCCGCAGCTCGCGCGCCGCCATCTCGAGCACCTGCGGCTGGCCGCCGTGGCCGTTGGCGAACAGCAGCTTGCGAAAGCCCGCGCGGTAGACCGACTCGCCGATCTCGGTCACGGTCGACAGCAGCGTGGTGCCGGTCAGCGTCATCGTGCCGGGGAAGTGCAGGTGCTCTTCCGACTTGCCGTAGGTGATGGTCGGCAGCGCGAAGGCGCGCACCTCGGCCGGCAGCTTCTCGAGCGCCTTGCCCATCACGCCCGAGCTGATCACGCTGTCGACCGAGCACGGCAGGTGCGGGCCGTGCTGCTCGATCGCGCCGCAGGGCAGCACGATGACCGTGTTCTCGCGGTCGGGCAGCGCGGCGATCTCGGTCCAGCTCAGGTAGGGCAGGAAGCGGTGGGGAGGGATGTAGCCGTGGAGCATGGGGGCGGTCCTTGGAGTGGTTCTGTTCGTCGAAGAGGGTTCAGGCGTGCCAGGTCGCCGGCACCTCGCCGTGCGCGACGCGGCCCGCGCGCAGCACCACGCGCGATGCGCTGCGCGAGGGCCAGCCGAAGCGGTCGGCCGCGCCGAAGAGCACGAGGTCGGCGGGTGCGCCGACGAGCGTCGGGCGTTGCACGGTGGCGTCGCGGCGCAGCCAGTCGGCGCGGCACAGCGCCTGCGACCAGGTCTCGAACGGCTCGTCGAGCTGCGCCACCAGCGCGGCCGTGCCCAGCGCTTCCACCGGATCGAAGCTGCCGAGCCGGCAGAACGGGTCCTGCACGTTGTCGCTCGCGAACAGCAGCGGGATGCCGCGCTCGCGCGCCTCCTTCACCAGCGTGATGCCGCGCCGGCGCGGCGTGCGGCCGGTCACGGCGTCCTGCAGCAGCAGGTTGGTGGCGGGCAGCGAGACCACCGTGATCGGCGCGCGCGCCACCGCGTCGAGCGTGGCCAGCGCCTGCGCCTCGGGCTGTTCCGCGAGCGCGCAGACGTGGCCGCAGACCATGCGGCCCTCGTAGCCGATCTCGGCCAGGATGCGCGCGGTGGCCGCCAGGCCCGTGGCCGAGGCATTGAGCTCCTCGTCCACGTGCAGGTCGATGTCGAGCTCGCAGGCCTGCGCCGAGCGCAGCAGGTTGCGCAGCGCGTTCTCGCTCCAGTTGGTGGAATGCACGAAGCCGCCGAGCAGCGCATGCGGCCCGGTGGCCTTCACCTGCTTCGCGAGCCGCAGCGCCTGCGCCGCGTCCTCGAACAGCGGCAGCTTGATCAGGCTCACCTGCTCGAGCCGCACGCGGCCTTTCCATTCCTGCGCCAGCTCGGCCATCACCGGCCAGGCCATCGGCAGGGCATCGGGTTCCCACCAGTCGACGTGCGTGCGCAGGTGCGTGGTGCCGCATTCCCAGGCCCATTGCAGGCCGCGCGCCGCGCGTTCCCGCACGTCGGCGGGCGTCCAGTTCACGCGGTCGGCCAGCATCGCGTCGATGGCGCCGAGCAGGCCGGGCTGCACCGTCTTCATGCGCGGCAGCGTGAAGACCTTGTCGAGGTGAGTGTGGGCGTCGACGAAGCCCGGCAGCGCGAGCGTGCCGCCGAGGTCCCAGCCCGCGGCGGGCGTCGGAGCATCGTCCGCGGGTTGCAGCGACTGCACGCGGCCGCCCTCGATCGCGAGCCGCGCGAGCACCGGCACGCCGTCGCGCTGCGGCCAGTCGGCCGGCAGCAGCCAGCGCGGCAGGCGCAGCCGGTCGAGCAGCACGGGCGCGCTCATGCGAAGCGCGCCATGGCGTTGCCGACCTTGGCCATGAAGCGCTTGAGCTGGGGCTCGGTCGCCACGTTCATGTGGTAGTGGGCGTGGTAGTCGACCCGGGCGCCATGCCCGGTCAGCCGTTTCATGTAGCGCGTGACGATCTTGCGCGGCGGGTCGCCCATGTACATCGCCACCCAGCGCGGCCGGCCGTAGGTGACCACGGCGCTGATGCGCTTGATGTGCGTGAGCATCGGCTTCACGTTGGCGGGATCGCTGATGTCGAAGGCCACGCCGGGCATGAAGAGCCGGTCGAAGTAGCCCTTGAGCATGGCCGGCAGGCCGAAGCACCAGGTCGGGAAGCAGAACACGATGCCCTCGGCCCACCGCAGCCGCTCGACGTAGGGCTTGAGCGGCAGCTGGTTGGCCGGCACCTCGTGGTAGCCCAGCCGCTCCTCGCGCGAGAGCACCGGATCGAAGCCCTCGGCATAGAGGTCGCAGTCGTCCACCTCGTGGCCGGCCGCGCGCAGGTTCTTCAGCACCTCCTGGTGCAGGGCGGCATGGAAGCTGGTTTCGACCGGATGGCAGTAGACGACGAGCACGCGCATGGTGTTTGACCGCTTAATCAGAGCAAGTGGTCAGGTTTAGCAAGCGACGTGCCAGCGCGGGCGCACCGGATTGGGGCCGGTGCGGTTTTGGAGGGGGGAGCAATGCGCCCGGACGGCGCGTGGGTGCTAGCTTGCGCGGATGCCGCAGCCGGCCAGCACGAAGGCCACTAGCTCGCGCGCGATCGGCTCGCGGTCGATCGGCGCGTCGCTCGGCAGGCCCAGCATCACGCGCGTCTGGATCGCGTAGTCGGCGTAGCTCTGGGTCATGGCCCAGACGTGCATCAGCAGGATGCGCGCATCGAGCGGGCGCATCTGGCCGCGCGCGATCCAGCCGTTGATGATGTCGACCTTCTTCTGCGTCCAGGCGCGCGCATTGGGCCAGTAGCGGTCGAGGTTGCGGCCGCCGTCGAGGATCTCGCGCGTGAAGATGCGCGACATCTCGGGGCTGTCGATCGCATGGTCGAGCTTCTTGCGGATGTAGTCGCCGAGCACCGTCGCCGGGTCGCTCGCGTCCTCGAACGAGAACACCACCTTCCACGCATGCAGCACCTGCATCAGCAGTTCTTCGTACAGCTCTTCCTTGCCGACGATGTAGTAGTGCAGCTGCGGCTTGGTGAGGCCGGCGCGCGCCGCGATGGCCTGGGTCGAGGTGCCCTTCAGGCCGTGCAGGCTGAACTCCGCGATCGCCGCGGCGCGGATCGCCGCCATGATGCGCTCGCGGCCCGGGCGCGCGCGCGACAGCGGCCCGTCGGGCGCGGGCATTTCCTGGGCGGTCGAGACGGGAAGGGCGGCGGAATCGGCGTTCATGGCGAGGGAGTGGCGCGGCGTGCGCGCGTTGGATGGTAATGCCTGCTTCCTCGCAGCCGCATGACCGCATGCCATGCCGGCATGGCCGCGCCGGGCAGCCGGGCATGGTTCATGTATCTTCTCGCCGCCTCGAAAAATTCATTCAACACAAGGAGTTCTCCATGTACCTTTCCCCCCGCTTCAGGGCCCTCGCGGCCGGTGCCGCGATGCTGGCGGCCAGCGCGCTCGCTCAGGCGCAGCAGGCGCTTCCCAACGTGGTGATCCTGGCCACCGGCGGCACCATCGCGGGCGCGGGCGCCTCGGCCGTCAACAGCGCCACCTACGCGGCCGCCAAGGTCGGCGTCGACAAGCTGATCGCGGGCCTGCCCGAGCTCTCCAAGGTCGCCAACGTGCGCGGCGAACAGGTGTTCCAGGTCGCCTCCGAGAGCCTCACCAACGACAACCTGCTCACGCTCGCCAGGCGCGTGTCGGCGCTGTCCAAGCAGAGCGACGTCGACGGCATCGTGATCACGCACGGCACCGACACGCTGGAAGAAACCGCCTACTTCCTGACCCTGACCGTGCACACGCCCAAGCCGATCGTGGTGGTCGGCTCGATGCGTCCGGGCACCGCGCTGTCGGCCGACGGCGCGCTCAACCTGTACGACGCCGTGACGGTGGCCGGCAGCAAGGACGCCGCGGGCAAGGGCGTGCTGGTGACGATGAACGACAACATCGACACCGCGCGCGACGTGAGCAAGAGCGTGAACATCAAGACCAGCGCCTTCTCGAGCCAGTGGGGCCCGCTGGGCATGGTGGTCGAGGGCAAGAACTACTGGTTCCGCGCGCCGGTCAAGCGCCACACCATGTTCTCGGAGTTCAACATCGACCAGATCAGCGCGCTGCCGCCGGTCGAGATCGCGATGGGCTACGAGGGCGTGTCCTCGACCGCCATCGACGCGCTCGCCAAGAGCGGCATCAAGGCGCTGATCCATGGCGGCACCGGCAACGGTTCGGTCGCCGACCGCATCGTGCCGAACCTGCAGAAGGTGCGCGCCGACGGCATCGTCGTCATCCGCAGCTCGCGCGTGCCCGACGGCTTCGTGATCCGCAATGCCGAGCAGCCCGACGACAAGTACGACTGGGTGGTGGCGCACGACCTTCGCCCGCAGAAGGCGCGCATCCTCGCGATGGTCGCGCTGACCAAGACCAGCGACACCAAGGAACTGCAGCGCATCTTCTGGGAATACTGATCGCTCGATCCGCGCCGGTCGCCGGGGCCGCGTTCCTTCCGCAGGGGAGGGCGCGGCCTTTTTTTCATGGGCAAGGGTTTCAGCGCGCGCGCCGCCGCTGGCGGTGCCGCGCGAACTCCAGCCCGCCCACGCACACCAGCAGCCAGGCCAGCCCGGTCAGCAGGCCCGCCACCACGTCGCTCGCGAAGTGCACCTGCAGGAAGATCCGGCTGCAGGCGATGGTGACGATTGCGGCGGCGCCGGCCATCGCCGCCGCCACGTGCCAGCGCGGCGGCAGCAGGCGCAGCGCGAGATAGACCAGCATGCCGTAGCTCACGATCGCGCCCGCGCTGTGGCCGCTCGGGAAGCTGTAGCTGGTCTCGTGCGCCAGGCCGTGGTCGTGCAGCGGCCGGGCGCGCGCGAAGATCTGCTTGAGCGCCGGGTTCAGCAGCACGATGCCCACCAGCGCCATCGACCAGCCGAGCGCCAGGCCGCGGTGCGAGCGGTGCCACAGCAGCAGCGCCACCAGCACCGCCACCGGCGCCAGCGTGGCGAAGTCGCCCAGCCGCGTGAGCCAGCTGAACGCGAGGATCACGCCGTGCGGCATGTGCTGCGCGATCGCGTCGGTCAGTGCCTGGTCGGCCAGGCCCAGCGTGCGGCCGTCGCCGAGGTTCGAGGCGATCCAGGCGAACAGGCTGGAGGCACCGAGGATCGTCGCGAAGCCCAGCACCAGCGCGAACACCAGCCGGGGCTCGTCGGGTTCTTCTTCCGCGGCCAGCGCGAGCCGGCGGCGCTGCGCCATCCAGCAGGCCAGGCCGGCGGCCAGCACCGAGGCCAGCAGCAGCGAGAGGAAGCCGCCCAGCGCATGGGCGCCGAGCTGTTCGGCATGCGCGACCAGGGCGGGCGGGGTGGGGAGGGGAGAGGAGGAAAGGGAGGAAGGGACGGGGACTGCCGATGACATGCGGCGCACCCTAAAGCGGCGCCGCCGCGCTGGCAAGCGAAAGCCTTACGGCGTCGGCGAGCACGAAGGCCTGGCGCTCGGCTGCGTAGTCCCAGCGCTCGACCATGCAAGCGTGCGCGCCATCGTCGCGCCGCACCACGTTGACCGAGTTCGGATGCCCCGCGCGCACGCGCCACGACACCGCCGTGCCCGCCTGCACCGCCCACATCGGCCGCGGGACATCGACGAGGCATTCGTGCAGCGGCAGCACGAAGGGCAGGTGGATGTGGCCGCCGAGCACCAGGTCGGCGCCGGCCGCGGCCCAGCGCGCCGCGGCGGCCTCGCCGCCATGCAGCCGGTTGCCGATGTCCTCGCGCCGCGTCACCGCCACCGGCTGGTGCGTGACCACCACGCGCAGCTGCGAAGGCGCCGCCGCGGCGAGCCGTCGCGCCACGCGCTCGACCTGCGCGCGCGACACCTCGCCGTCCTCGTGGCGCCAGCGGCGCGTGGTCTTGACGCCGATCGCCAGCCAGCCGGGCAGGTCGACCACCGGCTCGAGCTCGTCGCCGAAGGCCTCGCTGTAGCGGCCGTAGGGCGCGAAGGCGCGCGCCGCGAGCTGGAACAGCGGGATGTCGTGGTTGCCCGGGATCGCCAGCAGCGCCCGCGGCGCCAGCCGGTCGACGAAGGCACGCGCGGCCGCGAACTGCGCGCGGGTGGCGCGCTGGGTGATGTCGCCCGACAGCACCAGCAGCTCGGGCGCGAGCTCGCGCGCCAGCCGCTCGAGCGCCGCCAGCACCGGCGGCTGCTCGGTGCCGAAGTGCGGGTCGGACACCTGCAGCAACACGCTCATTGCTTGGCCGCCTCGAGCTCGGGTGCCACGTCGGGCCGTATCAGCCACAGCGGCTCGGGCGAGACGCGGAACAGCAGCGGCATCTCGGCCCAGCCGATCTCGCCGTCGGTCGCCACCTTCACGCGCCGCGGGCCGCGGCTGCCCGCGCGGCCGATGCGCACCGTCATCGATTCGAAGGGAAAGCTCAGCACCTCGTCGGCCTCGCCGAGCCGCCCGAGCGCGCCGCGCAGCAGCAGCCCCGGCATCGACAGCAGGCCATGGGGCTTGAGCGCCACCGCCGCCAGCTGCCCCTGCTCGGGCGCGTCGGCATGCTCGATGCCGATCTGCAGCAGCTGCAGCGGGTTGTTGCCCACGAACAGCGTGGGCGTGCGGATCGCGCGCTCCTGGCCGCGCCAGGCCATGCGCAGGTCGAGCGTGCGGTGGCCGCGCAGCACCGTGAGCAGGCCCGCGCCGAGCGCGATCAGGCGGTTGCGCCCGTAGCGCGACTTGTAGTGCTCGCGCTCCTCGAGCAGTTGGGCATACAGGCCCAGGCTGGCGTTGACCAGGAAAGCGCGGTCGTTGAGCAGTCCGACCTGCACCGGCCGCGGCGGCTGGGTCAGCAGCACCTCGAGCGCCTGCGCGGTGTCGCGCGGGATGCCGTGGGCGCGGCTGAAGTAGTTGAAGGTGCCCTGCGGCAGCACGCCGAAGGCGCAGCCGCTGCCCAGCGTGGCCTGGGCCACGGCATTGATCGTGCCGTCGCCGCCCGCGGCCACCACCACGCCCCCGGCGGCCCGCGCGCGCTCCACCGCCTCGCGCGCCAGCGCGCGCAGGCTGCCGGGGCCGTCGTCGGCGCTGCCGCGGTCGACCGTGAAGATGCGCAGCCGGCGGTCGGCCGCGGCGCAGCCTTCCTCGATGACCTCGCGGGCCTGGACGGCGTCCTCGCTGCCGGAGGCGGCATTGAGCACGATGAAGAGCGGGGTGTTCGGGCCGGTCTCGGGCACTGGCATGGGGTCGTAGGGGGCTGGGGGCTCGTGGGAGGGAGTCGGATCGGAGCGGCGGGCGGGCGTTCCCGGCCGGCTGAAAAAGCGTCGACCGCGCGGCCGTGGAAGACAGGGGCCCGCGCGGACCCCGGTTTGTCGCACGGCCCGCGCCCGGTCCGTGGCAGGCGCCTTCCCGACCCGCTGTGGGAGAGTTGCCCTCCGCCCGTAAAATCGCGGGCTTTCGCGGCGCACCGCCGCGCTTTCGTCCAACGCCCGGCCGCGCCGGCCGGCACCCTTCATGTTGACCTTCCAGCAAATCATTCTCAAATTGCAGTCGTACTGGGCCGACAAGGGCTGCGCGCTGCTGCAACCGTACGACATGGAAGTGGGCGCGGGCACCTCGCACACCGCCACCTTCCTGCGCGCGCTCGGCCCCGAGCCCTGGAAGGCCGCCTACGTGCAGCCCAGCCGCCGCCCCAAGGACGGCCGCTACGGCGAGAACCCGAACCGCCTGCAGCACTACTACCAGTACCAGGTCGTGCTCAAGCCCGCGCCCGCGAACATCCTCGAGCTCTACCTCGGCAGCCTCGAGGCGCTGGGCTTCGACCTCAAGAAGAACGACATCCGCTTCGTCGAGGACGACTGGGAGAACCCCACGCTCGGCGCCTGGGGCCTGGGCTGGGAGGTCTGGCTCAACGGCATGGAGGTGACGCAGTTCACCTACTTCCAGCAGGTCGGCGGCATCGACTGCAAGCCGATCACCGGCGAGATCACCTACGGCCTCGAGCGCCTCGCGATGTACCTGCAGGGCGTGGACAACGTCTACAACCTCGTGTGGACCGAGGGCCTGAGCTACGGCGACGTCTACAAGCAGAACGAGGTCGAGCAGTCGACCTACAACTTCGAGCATTCCGATGCCGAGTTCCTGTTCACCGCCTTCGCCGCGCACGAGAAGCAGGCCAAGCACCTGATGGCCGAGCAGCTCGCGCTGCCGGCCTACGAGCAGGTGCTCAAGGCCGCGCACAGCTTCAACCTGCTCGACGCGCGCGGCGCGATCAGCGTGACCGAACGCGCGGCCTACATCGGCCGCATCCGCAACCTCGCGCGCAGCGTGGCGCAGAGCTACTACGACAGCCGGGAACGGCTGGGCTTCCCGATGGCACCGCGCGAATGGGTCGCGCAGATCGCACCGAAGAAGGCCGCCTGAGCGATGACGACCCCCATGAACAAGACCTCCCTGCTGGTTGAACTGTTTGTCGAAGAACTGCCGCCGAAGGCGCTGAAGAAGCTCGGCGAGGCCTTCGCGGGCGTGCTGCGCGAACAGCTCGTGGCCCAGGGCCTGGCCGAGGCCGGCTCGGTGCTCACGCCCTTCGCCTCGCCGCGCCGCCTGGCCGCGCACCTCACGCACGTGGCCGAGCGCGCCGCCGACAAGGCCGTCTCGCAGAAGCTGATGCCCGTGGCCGTGGGGCTCGATGCCTCGGGCCAGCCCACGCCCGCGCTGCTCAAGCGCCTGGGCGCGCTCGGCGCCGACGCCTCGGCCGTGCCCGGCCTCAAGCGCGCCATGGACGGCAAGGCCGAAGCCCTGTTCTACGAGAGCACCGCCAAGGGCGCCACTCTGGCCGAGGGCCTGCAGAAGGCGCTGGCCGAAGCCATCGCCAAGCTGCCGATCCCGAAGGTCATGAGCTACCAGCTCGAGAGCGGCTGCGAGCTGCCGGGCTGGAGCAGCGTGAGCTTCGTGCGCCCCGCGCACGGCCTGGTCGCGCTGCACGGCGATGCCGTGGTGGCGATCGAGGCGCTGGGCCTCAAGGCTGGCCGCGAAACGCATGGCCACCGCTTCGAGGCCGCGGTCGATCCCGTGGTGCTGCGCAATGCCGACAGCTACGCGCTGCAGCTGCGCGACGAAGGCGCGGTGATCGCGAGCTTCGAGGCGCGCCGCGCCGAGATCGCGCGCCAGCTCGCCGCGGCCGCGGTCCAGGTCGGCGGCGGCTCGGTGCCGATCCACGACGACGCGCTGCTCGACGAGGTGACGGCGCTGGTCGAGCGCCCCAACGTGCTGGTCTGCAGCTTCGAGCGCGAATTCCTCGAGGTGCCGCAGGAATGCCTGATCCTCACGATGAAGGCGAACCAGAAGTACTTCCCGCTGCTCGATGCGTCGAGCAAGCTCACCAACCGGTTCCTGGTCGTCAGCAACATCAGCCCCGACGATGCCAGCGCCGTCATCGGCGGCAACGAGCGCGTGGTGCGCCCGCGCCTGGCCGACGCCAAGTTCTTCTTCGACCAGGACCGCAAGAAGACGCTGGCCTCGCGCGTCGCATCGCTGGGCAAGGTGGTCTATCACAACAAGCTCGGCACCCAGGGCGAGCGCGTGGAACGCGTGATGCGCATCGCGCGCGCCATCGCCGAGAAGCTCGGCGATGCCAACGTGGCGCGCCAGGCCGTGCAGGCCGCCCAGCTGGCCAAGGCCGACCTCGTGACCGACATGGTCGGCGAGTTCCCCGAGCTGCAGGGCATCATGGGCCGCTACTACGCGCTGCACGACGGCCTCGACGCGGCCGTGGCCGATGCCATCGAGGACCACTACAAGCCGCGCTTCGCGGGCGACGAACTGCCGCGCAACAGCGTGGGCCTGGTGGTCGCGCTGGCCGACAAGCTCGAGACCCTGGTCGGCATGTTCGGCATCGGCAACCTGCCCACCGGCGACCGCGATCCGTTCGCGCTGCGCCGCCATGCGCTCGGCACGATCCGCATGCTGATCGAGAAGAACCTGCCGCTGGACCTCGACGCGCTGCTGGCCGAGGCCGCCGCGCAGTTCAAGGACATCGCCGACTTCGATGCCTCCAAGGCCACGGTCGAGCTGCAGGACTTCATCCTCGACCGCCTCGCCGGCAGCCTGCGCGAGCAGGGCGCCAGCGCGCAGGAAGTCGATGCCGTGCTGGCCCCGCGCCCGCAGCGCCTGGGCCAGGTGCCCAAGCTGCTCGCCGCCGTGCGCGCCTTCGCCGTGCTGCCCGCCGCCGCCGCGCTGGCTGCGGCCAACAAGCGCATCGGCAACATCCTCAAGAAGGCCCCCGAGGCCGACGCCCACGTCAGCGAGCTGCTGCTGCAGGAGCCCGCCGAGAAGGCGCTGCATGCCGCCATGGCGCAGGTGGTGCCCGCCGCCAACGCCCAGTTCGATGCCGGCGACTACACCGCCTCGCTGCAGACCCTGGCCGCGTTGCGCGAACCGGTCGATGCCTTCTTCGACGGCGTGATGGTCAATGCCGAGCAGGCCGACCTGCGGCTCAACCGGCTGGGGCTGCTGATGTCGCTGCATGCCGCGATGAACCGCGTGGCGCAGCTCGAGCGGCTGGCTGTCTGAAGACCGTCGCTCGATAATCCGATCGCGCATGAACCGCCAACAGCAACTGGATCAGTTCTCCCTCGCCCTGCACCAGCGGGCGGTGGCGGTGCTGCGCCAGGAGCCCGCATTGCGCGAGCAGGCCCGCCGCACCCTCGAACGGTGGCGCCAGCAGTCGGGCCCCACGCGCTCCGACGTGCTGTGGGACGAGTGGGAGCGTCTTCTCGCCGGCGATGCCGGCGTGCTCGAAGATGCCGCGCTCGTCGAGTCCGAGCATGGACAGCTCATGCGCAGCGTGTCGCCACTCGGCGGCCTCGTCTCGCAGGTCGAACGAATGGCATTGCTCAAGCAGGCGCGCGAGCAGGCCGCGACCCCATGAAGCTCGAAGAACTGCAGCATGTATTGCGCGCTTCCGCGGCGATCTCGAAAGAAAGTTCTTTTGTGGTCGTCGGCAGTCAGGCCGTGTTGCTGCTGCTCGATCAACCGCCCGAGTCGCTGCTGGTATCGCGCGAAATCGATCTCTACCCCGCGCTGCATCCGGAGCGCGCCGATCTGATCGACGGTGCGATCGGTATGCACTCGAGCTTTCACGAGACCTTCGGTTATTTCGCCGATGGTGTCGGGCCCGAGACCGCCGTCATGCCCGGCGACTGGATGAGTCGTGCCAGCCTGCACTACGTCGGCGAGATCACGGCCATCTGTCCGGAACTGCACGACCTGGTCGTCTCCAAGTGCGTGGCCGGTCGCGAGAAGGACGCCGATTTCGTGCGCGAGCTGTTGAAGCAGGACCTGGTATCGCTCGATACGCTGGTGCAGCGCATCGGCATGCTGGACGCGGCGAAGTACCCGCTGCCGCATCTGGTCGCCTGGGTGAAGCGACGCAAGCTGGAGTCTGAAGGAACACCTCCATGAAACTCGTGATCCTCGACCGCAACGGCACGATCAACGTGCACCGCGAAGACTTCGTGAAGAGCGACACCGAGTGGACGCCGCTGCCCGGTGCGCTCGAGGCCGTGGCGCGGCTCAACCATGCGGGTTGGCACGTGGTGATCGCGTCGAACCAGTCGGGGCTGGGGCGCGGCCTGTTCGACATGGCCTCGCTCAATGCGATGCACGCCAAGATGCACAAGATGCTCGCGGCCGTGGGCGGGCGTGTCGATGCGGTGTTCTATTGCCCGCACAGCCCCGACGAGGACTGCGAATGCCGCAAGCCCAAGCCGGGCCTGTTCCAGCAGATCGGCGACCGCTTCGGCATCGACCTGGCGGGCGTGCCCACCGCGGGCGACAGCCTGCGCGACCTGCAGGCCGGCGCGGCCGCCGGCTGCGAACCGCACCTGCTGCTGACCGGCATGGGCGCGGCCTGCCGCGGCTTCGATCCGCTGCCTCCCGAATATCCGGCGGACACGAGGGTGCACGAAGACCTCGCCGCTTTCGTCGACTTCCTGCTCGCGCGCGAGGCGCGGGCCGAATCCATGCAGGTGGCTCTCTGATGGCGTTGCTCCGTTCCGTTCTCCACGCGCTGTGGATGTTCGTCACCGTCGTCCCCTGGGCGATCATCATGCTGGTGTGCTCGATCTGGATGCGCGGCATACCGCTCTATTGGATGGCGGCGCGCTGGCTCTCCTGGGCCGTCGGCAGCGGCGCGCGCGCGCTCCTGGGCATCCGGCTGCGCGTGAGCGGCATGGAGAACCTGCCGGCCGACAAGCTCGCGGGCGCGATCCTGCTGGTCAAGCACCAGTCCACGCTCGAGACCTTCCTGATGCCCACGCTGATGCCGCATCCGCTGGCCTACGTGTTCAAGAAGGAGCTGCTCTACGTGCCCTTCTTCGGCTGGGCCATGGGCCGGCTCGACATGATCCACATCGACCGCAGCCAGCGTGCCCAGGCCTTCAACAAGGTGGTGAGCCAGGGCCGCAAGCTGCTCGCGCAGGGCATCTGGATCATCATGTTCCCCGAGGGCACGCGCATCCCGCGCGGCCAGAAGGGCACCTACAAGAGCGGCGGCACGCGCCTGGCCTGCGAGACCGGCGTGCCCGTGATCCCGATCGCCGTGACCTCGGCCAAGGTCTGGCCGCGCAAGGCCTTCATCAAGCGCTCCGGCGTGGTCGACGTGTCGATCGGCGTGCCGATCTCGAGCGCCGGACGCAAGCCCGACGAGCTGATGCGCGAGGTCGAGGCCTGGATCGAGGCCGAGATGCACCGCCTCGATCCCGAGGCGTACCGCGATGCCGATGCCACCGGTGGCGTGGCCGGCGGCGCCGCGGTCGAGAAGGTGGGTTGAAGGCGTTCGCGCCTTCGACCGTCGTTTCTTTCTTGTCGATCACCGGACATCGAGCATGCGGGAGCTGATGCAGCTGGCGCTGGACCTGTTCGGCGATGGCGCCGTGGCCGCGCCGCCGCCCGCCGCGCCGCGCGCCCGCAAGAGCCCGGGCCCGGCACGGCCGCGCGCGCGCCAGCCCGGCAGCCTCGTGCCCGACGCGCTGCCCTTCGCGGTGCCGCCGGTGGTGGCCGTGCCCACCACCACGGTGCCGCTGGTCGAGGACCCGCGTCCGGCCGTGCCGCTGGCCGACACCCTGGCGCCCGCGAGCTTCGTGCATCCGCAGGCCTCGCGCGAGCTGATGCTGGGCGCGGCGCGCGTCGCCTACGAATTCAAGCGCGGCAAGCGCCGCACCATCGGCTTCGTCGTCGGCGCCGAAGGCCTGTCGGTGCGCGCGCCGCGCTGGGTCGCGCTGCGCGACGTCGATGCAGCGATCCGCGAGAAGGGCGACTGGATCCTGCGCAAGCTCGCCGAGACGCAGCAGCGCCACGCGCGCGTCGAGGCCACGCGCATCGACTGGAAGGACGGCGCGGGCTTTCCTTTCCTGGGTGAGCCGGTGGTGGTGCGGCTCGATCCGAAGCATGGCTTCGAGGGCGTGGGCGGGGCGCTCGATGCGGGCGACGGCACGGGTCCGCGGCTGCTGCGGCTGGCCGTGGCGCAGAACGCCGAGCCGTCGCAGATCCGCGATGCGGCGCAGGCCTGGCTGATGCGGCAGGCACGCAAGCTGTTCATCGAGCGGCTCGATCACTTCGCGCCGCTGCTGGGGGTGCGGTGGGCGAAGCTGTCGTTGTCGAATGCGGCGACGCGGTGGGGGAGTGCGAGTGCGGATGGGTCGATTCGGCTGAACTGGCGGTTGATCCACTTTCGGTTGTCGGTGATCGACTATGTGGTGGCGCATGAGTTGGCGCATCTGCGGGTGATGGATCACTCGCATCGGTTCTGGGAGACCGTTGAAAGCGTGGTGCCGGATTACGATGTGTTGAGGCAGCAGTTGAAGGATGAGGCTGTGCCTCGGTGGGGGTGAGTTTTCTTTTTTTAGGCTGTCGGCCGGGTCTCGCCCCGGCGGGCGAGTCACTTTCTTTTGCTTCGCCAAAAGAAAGTAACCAAAGAAAAGGCGACCCACTGTCTGCGACCCTCCGCTTCGCTGCGGGCAACCTGCGGTGCTCGCGTTTCGCGGGGTCTCGCAGAACTCGCTCCACTTCGTTCCGCTCAAACAGCTGCGAGCCCTTATCCGCGAAACGCTGCGCTCCTCGGCGCAGCCAGAGGGGGTGGGTCGGGCCATCGCGATGCTCGGCCCAGCAGACCCTTCGGGCCTTCGCTTCGCTCGGCCTCAGTGGAAGAGCCAGGGCCTACGCATGCGCACTCCCCACACAAGGACGCGCCACGGCGCGTTGACCCTAGTCCCCTCTGGCTGTGCCGAGGAGCGCAGGGGAAAGCGGGATAAGGGCCGCAGCTGTCTGAGCGGAACGAAGTGCAGCGAGTTCTGCGGACCCCCGCTTTCTCCGAGCACCGCAGGTTGCCCGCAGCGAAGCGGAGGGACACAGACAGCGGGGTCGCCTTCTCTTTGGTTACTTTCTCTTGGCGAGACAAGAGAAAGTGACTCGCCCGCCGGGGCGAGACCCGGCCAACAGCCTCAACAAAAAAGCAGCATCAACTCAGCGAGCGTGCGTCACCCCCCCATCGACAACCAACGTAGACCCCATCACATAGTCCCCCGCATCCGAAGCCAGATAAATCGCCGCCCCCGCCATGTCCTCAGGCTTCCCGATCCGCCCCGCCGGAATCCGCCCCTTGATCTCATCCCCATGGTCCCGGGCATCCTTGTTCATGCTCGAAGCAAAGGCCCCCGGCGCAATCGCACTCACCACGATCCCGTCCTGTGCCAGCCGCAGCGCCATGCGCCGCGTGAGTTGGATCAGCCCCGCCTTGCTCGCCGCGTACGAGTAGGTCTCCTGCGGATTCACCGAGATCCCGTCGATCGAAGCGATGTTGATCACCTTCGCCAGGTGATCGCCACCCGCGGCCGCCTTCTTCAGCAACGGCGTCAACGCCTGCGTCAGGAAGAACGGCGTCTTGAGGTTCAGGTCGACCACCTTGTCCCACCCGCTCTCCGGAAACTCCGCATAGGGCGCCCCCCAGGCGGCACCGGCGTTGTTGACCAGGATGTCCAGCGACGACTCATGCTTCGCGAACGCATCGACCAGCGCCTGCGCCCCTTCGAGCGTCGACACGTCGGCCGGCAGCGACACGCAATGCCCGAAGGCCGACAGCTCCTTGGCCGTTTGGTCGCAGGCCTCGGCCTTGCGCGCCGAGATGTAGACCCGCGCGCCCTGCGCGAGATAGCCCTCGGCGATCATGCGGCCGATGCCGCGCGAGCCGCCGGTGATGAGGGCGGTGCGGCCCTGGAGCGAGAAGAGTCGGGTGGTGTCCATGTGCGGCGTCTCCTGGTGTGCGTGGGGCCGCCCGATGGAGGAAAGGCAAGGGCAGCCGGAGGCCGCAGCTTAGTGCCGGCGTCGCGCCGCGGGCGTCACCTTGGCGCCAGCAGCAGGCGCAGCTGGCTGTCGAAGCGGCGCGGTTCGCCGGTCAGGGGATCGGTGAAGGCGATGGAGCGCGCCAGCAGTTGCAGCGGCCGCTCGAAGTCGTCGGTGTCGACCGGCGTCAGCACCGGATAGAAGGGGTCGTTCACGATCGGCATGCCCAGCGCCAGGCAATGCACGCGCAACTGGTGCCGCCGGCCCGTGACCGGCGAGAGCGCGAGGTGCGCGAGCCCGTCGAACGCCTTCAGCACCGCGATGCCGGTCTCGGAGTTGGGCTCGCCGGGCGCTTCCTTCACCTGCATGAAGTGCGCGTCGTCGACCAGCCGGCTGCGGTAGACGGACGGCAGCGCGGCCGCGGCGGCCTCGCCGCCGGGCAGCGGCACGATCGCCTCGTAGTCCTTGTGCACCGTGCGCCGCGCGAACATGGTCTGGTAGGCGCCGCGTGTCTCGGGCCGCACGGAGAACAGCACCAGGCCCGCGGTGCTGCGGTCGATGCGGTGCAGCGGCGACAGCGCCTCGATGCCGAGCTTGCGCTTGAGCCGCACCAGCAGGCTGTGGTGCAGGTACTTGCCGGTGGGCGTGACCGGCACGAAGTGCGGCTTGTCGACCACCAGCAGGTGCTCGTCGCGGTACAGCACCTGCTCCTCGAACGGGATCGCCGGCTCGGTGTCGAGCGCGCGGTAGTAGAAGACGCGCAGCGGCGCCTGGTAGCGGCGCTCGGGCGTGACGGGCACGCCGTGCTCGTCGACCACCTCGCCGTCGCGGATGCGCTGCATCCAGGCCTCGGGTGCGATCGCGGTGAAGCGCGCGATCAGGAAGTCGGCAATGGTCGGCCAGTGGTCCTCGGTCGGCAGGCCGACGCAGCTCGCGCTCACGCCGTCGCGCATCGGCAGCGGCGGATGGGCGAGGCGGCCGCGGCTCATGCGAGAGTCTCTTCGAGCAGCGCGGCGATCTCCGCGGCCGAAGGGCGCGAGGCCACCTCGGGCTGCAGGCAGCGATCGCGCAGCGCCGTCATCGCAGGAGGCGGTTCATCGCAGCGCGCGGCCAGTTCCTCGAGCAGGCAGCCGAAGGCGCGCACCTCCAGTTGCCGCGCGCGCGCCGCGTCGCCGGCGGGCAGCGCATCGGCGAGCCAGGCGGCGCCGAAGTCGCCCAGGCGCGCGCCGTCTTCGGGATGCCAGAGGATGTTGTGCGCATAGAGGTCGCCATGCACCAGGCCGCGCGCATGCATGTGCCGCATCGCCGCGGCGATGTCGCGCGCGATGCGCAGCGCGGTGCCTGCGGACCAGCGGGCGTCGTCGGCATAGACGTCGCGCGTGCACGAGGCCAGGCTCGGCGGCCCCGCGAGCGTGCGGAACGACGCCGGCACGCGCGCCATCACCAGGCCCTGCGTGCCCTCGGGATGGCCGTCGATGCGGCCCTGCGCGCCGATCAGGGTGGCGTGCGCGCCGGCCGCGATGCTGGCCGCGAGCTCGCTGCGCGGCCAGCCGTCGCTGGTGACGGCCCCCTTGAAGAGCTTGACCGCGACCGGCTCCCGCTCGTTCAGCAGCGCCTCGTGGATCACGCCCGAGGCGCCTTCGCCGAGCCGTGTGCCCAGTTGCAGCGCGTGCCAGTCGATGCGCGGCACCGCGGGCGCGATCGCCGCGGCCTCCTCCTCGCGTGCATCGAAGGCATTGCCCGCGGCGGCCAGCCACGACAGCCGCGGCATCGACCACAGCCAGCCGGGCGGCGCCGCGAAGCGGTTGGCGGAGATGCGCAGCAGCTCGAGCCGCGTGCAGCCGGCCAGCGTCTCGGGCAGGCTGCTCAGGCGGTTGCCCGCGAGCATCAGCTTCTGCATGCGCGTGCAGTCGCCCAGCGTGTCGGGCAGGCGCTCGATCGCGTTGTCGGTCAGGATCAGCCAGCGCAGCGAGGGCGCGAGCGACGCGGCCGGCACCTCGGCGATGCGGTTGGCCTTGAAGCCGACGATGTCGAGGTTCGCGCAGTCGCCGATCGATTCGGGCAGCCGCGTGAAGCGGTTGTCGGAGCAGAACAGCACGCGCAGCCGGTGCAGCCGGCCCAGGTCGTCGGGCAGGCGGTCGAGCGCATTGCCCGTGAGGTTCAGCACCTCGAGCGTGTCGGCCAGCTCGAAAACTTCGCGCGGAAATTCCTCGAGGCCGCAGCTCAGGTCGAGCCGCGTGGCGCCCGTCAGCCGGCCCGCGCGCAGATCGGCCAGCGTGTGCGACATGTTCATGCCCGCGAGTCTATGCGCGGCCGTGCGCCGCGCTGTGCCGGAACTCAGGCCAGGGCGCCGAAGCGGTAGATGCCGTCCGCGCCCAGCTCGCGCTTCACCTGCCCCGAGAACCAGAGCAGGTGCAGGTGCGCCACGGTCTCGCCCATCGCGAAGGTCATCTGGTGCAGGTCGAGTTCGCGCTTGAACAGGATCGGCAGTCCCTCGAAGGCCGTGATCGGCCGCGCCAGCGCGACCTCGAGCAGCTCGGCCAGGCGGTCGCGGTGGTGCTCCTGCAGCTGCTCGACGCGGCGGTGGATGCCGGTGAAGGGCTTGCCGTGCGCGGGCAGGCCGAGGGTGTCGGCGGGCAGCGACTTGAAGCGCTCGATGCTGTCGAGGAACAGGCGCAGCGAATTCGCCTCGGGCTCGCCCGCGTACACGCTCACGTTGGTCGAGATGCGCGGCAGCATCATGTCGCCGCCCAGCAGCAGCTTGAGATCGTCGCAGTACAGCGCGATGTGCTCGGGGGCATGGCCGTAGCCGCTGATGCAGCGCCAGGCATGGCCGCCGATGTCGATGCTCTCGCCGTCGAGCATGCGCACGAAGCTCTCGGGCACCGAAGGCACCATGTTGGCGTAGTAGTTGGTGCGGCCGCGGATCTTGTCGAGCGCCTCGGGGTTGGCCAGGCCGTGCGCGCTGAAGAAGCGCGCGGCATGCTCGCCGCCGGCGAGCGTGTCGCCGCTGCTGCAGAGCACGCGCGCCACGTGGTAGTCGGTGGAGCTGATCCACAGCGGCACGTTCCAGCGCTTGCACAGCCAGTCGGCCAGGCCGATGTGATCGGGATGCATGTGGGTGACGATCACGCGCACGATCGGCAGGCCCTGCAGCTGGGTCTCGAACACCTGCTCCCACTGCGCCCGCGCCTCGTCGCGCGAGATGCAGCAGTCGACCACGGTCCAGCCCTCGACGCCGCGGTAGTTGTCGCGCAGCAGCCAGAGGTTGATGTGGTCGAGCGCGAACGGCAGCCGCATCCGGATCCAGCGCACGCCGGGCGCCACTTCGAGGGCCTCGCCGGGGGCGGGCAGGGTGTCGCCGAGGGGGTAGTGGAGTTCGCGTTCGAGCAGATTCATGTAGGATTGACGTTTACGTAAACGTCATGGGTTGAGGGCACCATTGTAGAGAGCGCGGCGCAAATGTGCTGTCGCCCCCGCAACGCCCCCTTCCCGGCGCCTCCCGTGTTCCTTGAACAAGCCCTCATGCCAGCGCAAACCTTCACCATCAGCCAGCTCGCGAAGGAATTCGACCTGACGACGCGGGCGATCCGCTTCTACGAGGACATGGGGCTGCTCACGCCCGAGCGCGCGGGCCTGCAGCGCATCTACAGCGCGCGCGACCGGGCCCGGCTCACGCTCACGCTGCGCGCCAAGCGCCTGGGCCTGAGCCTGACCGAGGCCAAGGACATCCTCGACATGTACGACAGCCCGCGCGACACGGTGCCGCAGCTCGAGCGCTTCCTCAGCATCCTGGGCGCCCACCGCGCGCAGCTCGAGGGCCAGCTCGCCGAGCTGCAGGCCAATATCGCGGAAGTGCGCGCTCACGAAAAGAAGGGCCAGACGGCGCTGGCGCGCGCGCAGAAGGCCGAAACCGCCGCCAGGCCCAAGGCCACCAGGCCACCGCGACCGGCCAAGGCCACCGCCTGAGAGCCCGGCGCCGGGCGCCGCCGCATCGAATCCCCTCCACCTCACCGACAATCCCCGCATGTCCGAATCCCTCGACGACCTCTTCGCCCACAACCGCGCCTGGTCCGCGCAGATGGAACGTGACCGGCCTGGTTTCTTCTCCAGCCTGGTCAAGCAGCAGACGCCGCGCTACATGTGGATCGGCTGCTCCGACAGCCGCGTGCCCGCCAACCAGATCACCGGCCTCGAGCCCGGCGAGGTGTTCGTGCACCGCAACGTGGCCAACATCGTGGTGCACTCCGACCTCAACGCGCTGTCGGCGATCCAGTTCGCGGTCGAGCACCTGAAGGTCGAGCACATCATGGTGGTGGGCCACTACGGCTGCGCGGGCGTGAAGGCCGCGCTCAACGGCACCCGCATCGGCCTGGCCGACAACTGGATCCGCCACATCCAGGACGTGCGCGACCGCCACCACGTGATGCTCGACGGCTTCGCGGAAGAAGTGCGCGCCGACGCGCTGTGCGAACTCAACGTCGCCGAGCAGGTGGTCAACGTGGCCGTCAGCACGGTGATGGTCGACGCCTGGAGCCGCGGCCAGAAGGTCACGATCCACGGCTGGACCTTCGGCGTGCACGACGGCCTGCTGCAGGACCTGGGCATGAGCGTGGAAGGCGACAAGTCGCTCGAATCGCTCTACAAGGCCGCGGTGCAGCGCGTGCGCCACAAGTACAGCCGCCCCGGCGAGCTGGTGACCCGGCTCACCGGCAAGCCCGCCGCGGCGCCGACGCCCGCCGCCGGCTGAAGGCGCGCCTTCTCCCCGGTCCATGTTCCCGCAGCGCCTCGACTCCCCGCTGGCCTACGACATCGCGAAGGCGATGATGGACGGCTTCAACCGCCATTACAGGCTGTTCCGGGCCGAGTCGTCGCGCGCCAAGCACCGCTTCGAGACCGCCGACTGGCACGGCCAGCAGCGCGCGCAGCGCGAGCGCATCGAGTTCTACGACCTGCGCGTGAGCGAGGCGGTGGCGCGGCTCGAGAAGGAGTTCAAGGCCGGCGAGCAGCCGATGGACGTCTGGCACCAGGTCAAGCTGCACTACATCGGCCTGCTGGTCGACCACCACCAGCCCGAGCTGGCCGAGAGCTTCTTCAACTCGGTCACCACCAAGATCCTGCACCGCGCGTACTTCCAGAACGACTTCATCTTCGTGCGCCCGGCGATCAGCACCGAGTACATCGAGCCGCGCGGCATGCCCACCTACCGCGCCTACTACCCGGCGCACGCCACGCTGGCCGACCACATCGAGCAGATGCTCGACGACTTCGCGCTGCTCGGCAGCTGGGCCCACAAGCGGCGCGATGCCGAGCGCGTGGCGGACGCGATGCAGGCGCGCTTCCACCAGGTCAAGCTGCGCGCCAACTTCCAGCTGCAGGTGCTCTCGGGGCTGTTCTACCGCAACAAGGGCGCCTACGTGGTCGGCAAGATCATGAACGGCTTCGTCGAGCTGGCGTTCGCGCTGCCGATCCTGCACGACGGCCAGGGGCGCTTCCACGTCGACGCGGTGCTGTTCGGCGAGGACGACCTGCAGATGCTGTTCAGCTTCGCGCGCGCCTACTTCATGGTCGACATGGAGGTGCCCTCGGCCTGCGTGCAGTTCCTGCGCTCGCTGATGCCGCGCAAGCCGCGCGCCGAGATATACAACGCGCTGGGCCTCGCCAAGCAGGGCAAGACGCTGTTCTACCGCGACTTCCTCTCGCACCTCAACTACTCGAGCGACCGCTTCCGCATCGCGCCCGGCATCAAGGGCATGGTGATGCTGGTGTTCGACCTGCCCTCGTTCCCGTTCGTGTTCAAGGTCATCAAGGATTTCTATCCGCCGCCGAAGGACACCACGCGCGAGCAGATCAAGGGCAAGTACATGCTCGTGAAGCAGCACGACCGCGTGGGCCGCATGGCCGACACGCTCGAGTACAGCGACGTGGGTTTTCCGCTCGACCGCTTCGAGCCCGCGCTGATCGAGGAGATCCGCAAGTTCGCGCCCAGCCAGCTCGAGATCGGCGACCGCGACGGCAACGGGGAGATGGAGCTGGTGCTCAAGCATGTCTACATCGAGCGCCGCATGATCCCGTTGAACATCTACCTGCAGGAGGCTTTCGACATGCTCGCGCATCCCGAGAGCCCGGCGCAGGCCAGGCGCGCCAGGGAGCAGCTCGAGCAGGCGGTGATCGAATACGGCAATGCGATCAAGGACATGGTGGCAGCCAACATCTTCCCGGGCGACATGCTGTGGAAGAACTTCGGCGTCACGCGCGGCGGCAAGGTCGTGTTCTACGACTACGACGAGATCGAATACATCACCGACTGCCAGTTCCGCAAGGTGCCCGCGCCGCGCAACGAGGAAGAGGAGATGAGCGGCGAGGTCTGGTATTCGGTCGGCCCGAAGGACGTGTTCCCCGAGACCTTCGAGCCCTTCCTGCTGGGCAACAAGGACGTGCGCGAAGCCTTCATGGCGCACCACGCCGACCTGCTCGACGCCGCCTTCTGGCAGCACCACAAGGAACGCATCCAGGCCGGCCAGATGCTGGACGTGTTCCCGTACGAAGAGTCGCAACGCTTCCACGACGAGGAGCAGGTGGCGCATTCCTGAAAACCAACAGCCGGACGCAGAGGACGCGAAGGTTTCGCGAAGAGCGCGAAAGAGATATGAAGACATTCGAATGTCTTCTTTTGCGTCCTCTGCGAAATCTTCGCGTCCTCTGCGTCCGGAAGTCCGATTTCCTTTCCAACTCCAAGGAGCACTGAAATGTCCGAATCCATCGTCATCGTCGGCGCCGCCCGCACCCCCATGGGCAGCTTCCAGGGCGACTTCTCCTCCCTCGCGGCGCACGACCTCGGCGGCGCCGCGATCAAGGCCGCCGTCGAGCGTGCCGGCATCGCGCCCGACAGCGTGGGCGAGGTGCTGTTCGGCAACTGCCTGATGGCGGGCCAGGGCCAGGCGCCCGCGCGCCAGGCGGCCTACAAGGGCGGCCTGCCCGACAGCGCCGGCGCCGTCACGCTCAGCAAGATGTGCGGCTCGGCCATGAAGGCCGCGATGCTCGCGCACGACCTGCTCCTGGCCGGCACGCACGACGTGATGGTGGCCGGCGGCATGGAGAGCATGACCAATGCGCCCTACCTGATGCTCAAGGGCCGCGGCGGCTACCGCATGGGCCACGACCGCATCTTCGACCACATGATGCTCGACGGCCTCGAGGATGCCTACCAGCCGGGCCGCTCGATGGGCACTTTCGGCGAGGACTGCGCGGCCAAGTACAAGTTCACGCGCGAGCAGCAGGATGCCTTCGCCATCGCCAGCGTCGAGCGCGCCAAGAAGGCCACCGACACCGGCCTGTTCAAGGACGAGATCGTGCCGGTCACCGTCAAGGGCCGTGGCGGCGACACGCTGATCGCCATCGACGAAGGCCCGGGCAAGGTCAAGCTCGACAAGATCCCGACGCTCAAGCCGGCGTTCAAGAAGGAGAACGGGACCATCACCGCCGCCTCGAGCTCGTCGATCAACGACGGTGCCGCTGCGCTGGTGATGATGACCGAGTCGCATGCGAAGAAGATCGGCGCGAAGCCGATCGCGCGCATCGTCGGCCATGCCACGCACGCGCAGCAGCCCGAGTGGTTCTCGACCGCGCCGGTGGGCGCGGTGGCCAAGCTGTTCAAGAAGACCGGCTGGAGCGTCAAGGACGTGGACCTCTGGGAGGTCAACGAGGCCTTCGCGGTGGTGCCGATGGCGCTGATGCACGAGCTCGACGTGTCGCACGACCGCGTCAACATCCACGGCGGCGCCTGCGCGCTGGGCCACCCGATCGGCGCCAGCGGCGCGCGCATCATGGTCACGCTGATCCACGCGCTGAAGGCGCAAGGCAGGAAGCGCGGCGTGGCCACGCTGTGCATCGGCGGCGGCGAAGGCACCGCCGTGGCGCTCGAACTGCTGTAAAAGGTACGGCGCCCGTCCGCCGGCCCGAACCGCCCGCCGCCTACCGCCCTTCCCAAAGGGGCGGCCGGCCGGCGGCGGCTGCCGGCGGTCTTTCCCAGTTTCCGAACGAATCGCAGAAAAGCAGGAGGTCCCATGCGTCCCTTTCATTCACGCAACGTCATCGCCGCCGTGCTCGCGGGCGCCCTGCTCGCGCCGGCCGCCTGGGCGCAGAAGCGCGACAACGTGCTGTTCCAGGCCGCCACCGACGAGCAGCCCGCCGTCATCAAGACGCTCGAGAAGCTGGTCAACATCGAGACCGGCACCGGCGACGCCGAGGGCATCGCCGCGGCGGGCAACTTCCTCGAGGCCGAACTGAAGAACCTGGGCTTCACCGTCACGCGCAGCAAGTCGGCCGGCCTGGTGGTGGGCGACAACATCGTCGGCAAGCTCAAGGGCCGCGGCGGCAAGAACCTGCTGCTGATGTCGCACATGGACACCGTCTACCTCAAGGGCACGCTCGCCAAGGCGCCGTTCCGCATCGAGGGCGACAAGGCCTACGGCCCCGGCATCGCCGACGACAAGGGCGGCAATGCCGTGATCCTGCACACGCTCAAGCTGCTCAAGGACTACGGCGTGCGCGACTACGGCACCATCACCGTGCTGTTCAACACCGACGAGGAGAAAGGCTCCTTCGGCTCGCGCGACCTGATCCAGGAAGAGGCCAAGCTGGCCGACTACGTGCTCTCGTTCGAGCCCACCGGCGCCGGCGACGAGAAGCTCTCGCTCGGCACCTCGGGCATCGCCTACGTGCAGGTCAACATCACCGGCAAGGCCTCGCACGCGGGCGCCGCGCCCGACCTCGGCGTGAACGCGCTGGTCGAGGCCTCCGACCTGGTGCTGCGCACCATGAGCATCGACGACAAGTCGAAGAACCTGCGCTTCAACTGGACCATCGCCAAGGCCGGCAACGTCTCGAACATCATCCCGGCCAGCGCCACGCTCAACGCCGACGTGCGCTATGCGCGCAACGAGGACTTCGATGCCGCGATGAAGACGCTCGAGGAGCGCGCGCAGCAGAAGAAGCTGCCCGATGCCGACGTGAAGGTGATCGTCACGCGCGGTCGCCCGGCCTTCAATGCCGGCGAAGGCGGCAGGAAGCTGGTCGACAAGGCGGTGGGCTACTACAAGGAAGCCGGCGGCACGCTGGGCGTGGAAGAACGCACCGGCGGCGGCACCGACGCGGCCTACGCGGCGCTGTCGGGCAAGCCCGTGATCGAGAGCCTGGGCCTGCCGGGCTTCGGCTACCACAGCGACAAGGCCGAGTACGTGGACATCAGCGCGATCCCGCGCCGCCTGTACATGGCCGCCCGCCTGATCATGGACCTGGGTTCCGGCAAGTAACGACGACGAGAACGACACGAGGAGACACGCCATGCTGCTGAGCACCGACCAGGAAGCCATCCGCGACGCCGTGCGCGACTTCGCGCAGGCCGAACTCTGGCCCCACGCGCCGAAGTGGGACCGCGAACACAGCTTCCCGAAGGAAGTGCACCAGGGCCTCGCGGCACTCGGTGCCTACGGCATCTGCGTGCCCGAGGAGCACGGCGGCGCCGGCCTCGACTACCTCACGCTCGCGCTGGTGCTCGAGGAGATCGCGGCCGGCGACGGCGGCACCAGCACCGCGATCAGCGTGACCAACTGCCCCGTCAACGCGATCCTGATGCGCTACGGCAATGCGCAGCAGAAGAAGCAGTGGCTCGAGCCGCTCGCGCAGGGGCGGATGCTCGGCGCCTTCTGCCTGACCGAGCCGCAGGCCGGCAGCGATGCCTCGAGCCTGCGCACCACCGCGCGCAAGGACGCCGACGGCTATGTGATCGACGGCGTGAAGCAGTTCATCACCAGCGGCAAGAACGGCCAGGTGGCGATCGTGATCGCGGTCACCGACAAGGCCGCGGGCAAGCGCGGCATGAGCGCCTTCATCGTACCGACCGACGCACCGGGCTACCAGGTGGCGCGGCTCGAGGACAAGCTCGGCCAGCACAGCAGCGACACCGCGCAGATCAACTTCGACGGCTGCCGCATCCCGGCGGAGAACCTGATCGGCGCCGAGGGCGAGGGCTACAAGATCGCGCTCGGCGCGCTCGAGGGCGGCCGCATCGGCATCGCCGCGCAGAGCGTGGGCATGGCGCGCAGCGCCTTCGACGTGGCCGTGGCCTATGCCAAGGAGCGCCAGGCCTTCGGCGGTTCCATCTTCGATCAGCAGGCCGTGGGCTTTCGGCTCGCCGACTGCGCCACGCAGCTTGAGGCCGCGCGCCAGCTGATCTGGCATGCCGCGAGCCTGCGCGACGCCGGCCGCCCCTGCCTCAAAGAGGCCGCGATGGCCAAGCTGTTCGCGAGCGAGATGGCCGAGCGCGTGTGCAGCGCCGCGATCCAGACCCTGGGCGGCTACGGCTACGTGAACGACTTCCCGCTCGAGCGCATCTACCGCGACGTGCGCGTGTGCCAGATCTACGAAGGCACCTCGGACATCCAGAAGCTGCTGATCCAGCGGGCGCTGTGAGCCGGCCGCGCTGATGCGCCGCCCCGGATGGCGCGCCTTCGCGGCGCTCGCGCTGGCCGCGCTCGGCCTCTGGAGCGTCGCGATCGAGCCGCGCTGGGTCGCGGCGCGCACCGAGACGCTGGACAGCGCCGCCTGGGGCGCGCAGCCGCGGCTGCGCATCGCGGTCGCGAGCGACTGGCACCTGACCGAACGCAGCCTCTGGCGCGTGACCGACGTGGAGCGCGCGCGCCGCATCGTCGACGACATCAATGCCGCGCAGCCCGACGTGGTGCTGCTGCCCGGCGACTTCCTGGCCGGCCACGGCGGCGACGAGCCGCTGCCGATCGAGACCATGGCCGGCGTGCTCGGGCGGCTGAAGGCGCCGCTGGGCGTGTACGCCGTGCTCGGCAATCACGACTGGTGGCACGACGGCGCGCGCATCGCGCACGCGCTGTCGGCGCAGGGCATCGTGGTACTCGAGAACGACGCCGTGCCGCTGCCCGGGCGCGAGCTCTGGGTGGTGGGCATCGGCGACCACTCCACCGATCATTCGCAGCCCGATCGCGCCCTGTCGCGCGTGCCGGCCGGCGCTCCCACGCTGGTGTTGATGCACGACCCGGCGAGCCTGGCCCGGATGCCGCGCCTCGCCGCGCCCGCGCCGGTGCTCACCGTCGCCGGCCACACCCATGGCGGCCAGGTCTGGGTGCCGGGCTACGGCGCGCCGATCGTGCCCGGCGCGGCGCCGCGCACCTGGGCCTATGGCTGGATCGAGAACCGCGGTCGGCGCATGTACGTGACCAGTGGCCTGGGCGTGAGCATCCTGCCGGTGCGCTTCAACATGCGGCCCGAGTGGGTGATGTTCGAGTAGGGCTCCCTCATCGCGCATCCGCGCCTTGTCATCGGTTTCGACGACAGACAGCCGCCGCGCGGCGGCGCACGATGGCGGCCTTCCGTTCGTTCATCGAGGCCGTCTCCATGACCCGTTCTTCCTTCGTTCCCTTGCGCCGCCCGGCGCGTCTCGCCGCGTCCGCGCTGGCCGTGCTCGCAATGAGCGCCATCGGCGCCCACGCCCAGCAACCGGCCGCGCCCGACATCGCCACCCTGACCGCCAGCGACGCGGTGCGCGAGCTCTGCGCCGGCCGGCTGACCAGCGAGCAGCTGGTCACGGCCTACGTCGCGCAGGCCAGGGCGAAGGCCAATCTCAACGCCTTCATCACGCTCGACGAACAGGGCGCGCTCGCGGCTGCGCGCGCCGCCGATGCCGCGCGCAAGCCGGGCGCGGCCTGCAAGCCGCTCGATGGCCTGCCGGTGGCGATCAAGGACAACATCCAGGTGCGCGGCCTGCCCGCCAGCGCCGGCACGCCCGCGCTCAAGGGTTTCGTGCCGGCGGCCGACGCGCCGGTGGTCGCGAAGCTGCGCGCGGCCGGTGCCATCGTGCTGGGCAAGACCCACATGCACGAGCTGGCCTTCGGCGTCACCGGCTACAACCCGGCCTTCCCCTCGGGCCCCGAGGTCGGCGTGCGCAATGCCTACGACCCGCGCCGCATCGCGGGCGGCTCCTCCTCGGGCAATGGCGCGGCGCTGGGCGCGCGCATGGTGTCGGCCGCGCTGGGCACCGACACCGGCGGCTCGGTGCGCATTCCCTGTGCCTTCAACGGCTGCGCGTCGCTTCGGCCCTCGATGGGGCGCTATCCGCAGCAGGGCATCGCGCCGATCTCGCACACGCGCGACACCGCCGGCCCGATGGCGCTGTCGGTGGCCGACCTGGTGCTGCTCGACCGCGCGATCGCGGGCGGCGCGGCGGTGCGTCCCGCCGACCTGAAGCGCGTGCGGCTCGGCGTGGTGCCGGCCTTCTTCGCCAACCTCGATGCCGACACCCGTGCCGCCACCGATGCCGCGCTGGCCAAGCTGCGCGCGGCCGGCGTCACGCTGGTCGAGCTCGAGATGCCGAAGCTCGCCGAACTCAACGGCGCGGTGGGCTTCCCGGTCGCGCTCTACGAGGCGAACGACGACATGGCGGCCTACCTCGCGAAGTACGACACGGGCATCGACCTCAAGCAGCTCGCCGCGGGCATCGCCAGCCCCGACGTCAAGGGCACCTTCGACGGCCTGGTGCTGCCGCGCAAGCTGCCGGCCGCGAACGGCACGGTCGACGCCAGGCCGGCCTACGACAACGCGATGCGCGTGGCGCGCCCGGCGCTGCAGAAGCTCTACCGCGACACCTTCACGAAGCACCGGCTCGACGCGCTGGTGTTCCCGACCGTGCCGCAGGTGGCGCTGCTGGCCGCGCCCGAGGCCAGCAGCCCCGAGAACTTCGGCGCGCTGATCCAGAACACCGACCCCGGCAGCAACGCCGGCATCCCGGGGCTGCAACTGCCCTCGGCGCTGGGCGCGACCAGCGGCCTGCCGATCGGGCTCGAGCTCGACGGCCCCGCGGGCAGCGACCGCCGCCTGCTGGCGCTGGGCCTGGCGATCGAGCCGCTGCTCGGACGGCTGCCGGCGGCGAAGTAGTTCAATCGCGCGGCAACACGCCCGCGAGCGCCGAACGGCGCTCGATGCCGAGCTTGTCGAAGATGCGCCGCAGGTAGGTGCGCACCGTGGGCACGCCCACCGCCATGCGGCGCGCGATGTCCTTGTCGGTGAGCCCTTCGCGCACCGCGCGCGCCACCTGCTGCTCGCGCGCGCTGAGGCTGGCCCAGGGCGAGGCGGCGATGTCCTGCGCCGCGGCGCGGGGTGCCTGCGCGCGCTGCCGGGCCCGCAGCAGCGCGCCCGCGAAGGCGGGCTCGATCAGGTCGAGCATCAGCGTCTCGCGCGCGCCGAAATCGCCGCGCTCCTTGCGGCGCCAGATGCGCAGGTCGCCGAGCGCGCGCTCGCCGTCGAAGGTGTGAAGGTTCAGGCCCCAGTGCAGGCCGTCGCGCGCGAGGAAGTCGTTGAAGAAGGGCGTGCGCATCAGTTCGCGCTGCGGCATCACCTCGGTCACGCGCGTGGCGCGGCGGCGCGACTGCAGCACGAAGGTGATCGGGTCGTGGTGCTGGTGCCACTGCGCATAGGTGTCGAGGTTGGCCGGCGCCATGTTGATCGCCACGCGCGAGCCGAAGCCGCCGCGCTCGGCGTCCCAGACGAAGGACGCGAACTGGTCGGCCCGCAGCAGGCCGAGCAGCGCATGGCCGAGGCGCTCGCGGATCTCGCGCTCGCCGCATTCGTCGCGCGCGAGCAGCGTGAACACGCCGCGCAGGGCCTGCTGTTCGGAAGCGCTCAGGTACATGGCCGTTGTTCCTCGATGGTGTGCGTTGTCTTCCCGTGGTCAACCCCGGTCTCCGGGGCGCCACGTTAGCGGGTAGCAAGCGGCACGCCAAGGGTGGATGCCCGCGGCCCCAGGGCTTGCCCTCTGGAGGCCCCTGCCCGCACGGTGTTCCAATAGGGGCCTCCATGCCCAGCGTTCCCGATCCCTCCACCGCACCCTGCCCCTGCGGCCGCACCGACCGCCGCGACAAGCCCATCGCCTACGCGATGTGCTGCGGCCGCTACCTCGACGACTTCGAGCACACCCCCGCCCCCGATGCCGAATCGCTGATGCGTTCGCGCTATACGGCCTTCGTGCGCGAGCGTGCCGAGTACCTGCTCGGCACCTGGCACGCGAGCACGCGGCCGGCCTCGCTCGACTTCGAGCCCGGCGTGCGCTGGCTCGGGCTCGACGTGCGCGGCCGCTCGATGAGCGATGCCGACCATGCCGAGGTCGAGTTCGTCGCGCGCCAGCGCGGCGCCTCCGGCACGGCCTCGCGGCTGCACGAGCGCAGCCGCTTCGTGCGCGAGTCCGACGACGCGGGCCTGTCGCGCTGGTACTACGTCGACGGCGACCTGCAAGCCCGGGCCTGATACCCCGCATTGACGCGGGCGGTTGACGGCGAACGCCGGCGCTCGCACAATCGGCCCCGCTCCGGGGTGCACGCATGTGGCGTGCTGAGATGGCAAAGCTGCCGACCCGCGAACTTGATCCGGGTCATACCGGCGTAAGAAGAGCTGCACTCCCTGGCTTCGGTCCGTCGTCCCTCCCCACCCGGGATGGCGCCCACAGCCCACCGAGCGATTGCGGAGCACCCTTTCCATCCACAAGGAGTGCCCCGCATGAATGCCCCCGACAAGTTCACCTCCCTGCTCTCGCTCACGCGCGAGCCCTTCCCCGCGTCGCACAAGTGCGTCATCCCCGGCAGCCGGCCCGACCTGTTCGTGCCGGTGCGCGACGTGAAGCTCACCAACGGCGAGACCGTGTCGCTCTACGACACCTCGGGTCCCTACACCGACCCGAAGGTCGAGATCGACGTGCGCCGCGGCCTGCCCGACGTGCGCGGTGCCTGGATCGCCGAGCGCGGCGACACCGAGAGCTACGAGGGGCGCGTGCACCATGCGCTCGACGACGGCGCCAAGAACGAGGACCGCGACGCGCAGCGCCTGGCCGAGCTGCGCGCCGGCGCCTCGGCGCTGCAACGCACGCCGCGCCGCGCGAAGTCGGGCGCCAACGTCACGCAGATGCACTACGCGCGCCGCGGCATCGTCACGCCCGAGATGGAGTACGTGGCGCTGCGCGAGAACGGCAAGCGCGAGTGGATGGCCGAGTACCTCGCCAACGAGGAGCGCGCCAGGCGCGTGGCCGGCAACCCGATGGGCGCGAGCATCCCGCGCATCATCACGCCCGAGTTCGTGCGCGACGAGGTGGCGCGCGGCCGCGCGATCATTCCCGCCAACATCAACCACCCCGAGGTGGAGCCGATGGCGATCGGGCGCAACTTCAAGGTGAAGATCAACGCCAACATCGGCAACTCGGCCGTCACCTCGAGCATCGAGGAGGAAGTGGAGAAGCTGGTGTGGGCGATCCGCTGGGGCGCCGACAACGTGATGGACCTGTCGACCGGCAAGAACATCCACACCACGCGCGACTGGATCGTGCGCAACAGCCCGGTGCCCATCGGCACCGTGCCGATCTACCAGGCGCTCGAGAAGGTGGGCGGCGTGGCCGAGGACCTGACCTGGGAGATCTACCGCGACACGCTGATCGAGCAGGCCGAGCAGGGCGTCGACTACTTCACCATCCACGCCGGGCTGCGGCTGCCGTTCATCCACCTGACGGCCGACCGCATGACCGGCATCGTCTCGCGCGGCGGCTCGATCATGGCGAAGTGGTGCATCGCGCACCACAAGGAGAGCTTCCTCTACACGCACTTCGAGGACATCTGCGACATCATGAAGGCCTACGACGTGAGCTTCTCGCTCGGCGACGGCCTGCGCCCCGGCAGCGGCGCCGATGCCAACGACGAGGCGCAGTTCGCCGAGCTGCGCACCCTCGGCGAGCTCACGCAGATCGCCTGGAAGCACGACGTGCAGACCATGATCGAAGGCCCGGGCCATGTGCCGATGCACATGATCCAGTCGAACATGGACGAGCAGCTCAAGCACTGCCACGAGGCGCCGTTCTACACGCTGGGCCCGCTGACGATCGACATCGCGCCGGGCTACGACCACATCGCGAGCGCGATCGGCGCGGCGATGATCGGCTGGGCCGGCACGGCGATGCTGTGCTACGTGACGCCGAAGGAGCACCTGGGGCTGCCCGACCGCGACGACGTGAAGCAGGGGATCATTGCCTACAAGATCGCGGCGCATGCGGCGGACGTGGCGAAGGGACACCCGGGAGCGCGCTCGCGCGACGATGCGCTGAGCAAGGCGCGCTTCGAGTTCCGCTGGCAGGACCAGTTCAACCTGGGGCTCGATCCGGATACGGCGCGCGAATTCCACGACGAGACGCTGCCGAAGGATTCGAGCAAGGTGGCGCACTTCTGTTCGATGTGCGGGCCGAAGTTCTGCTCGATGAAGATCACGCAGGAGGTGCGTGAGTACGCCGCGGCCAAGGGGGTGGCGGAGGCACTGGCTGTGGAGAAGGGGATGGAGGAGAAGTCGAAGGAGTTCGTGGCGGGTGGGGGGGAGATGTACATCCCTATTCGGGCGGTTTGACTTTTTTGAGGTTGTCGGCCGGGTCTCGCCCCGGCGGGCGAGTCACTTTCTTTTGCTTCGCCAAAAGAAAGTAACCAAAGAAAAGGCGACCCCGCTGTCTGTGTCCCTCCGCTTCGCTGCGGGCAACCTGCGGTGCTCGGAGAAAGCGGGGGTCCGCAGAACTCGCTTCGCTCAGACAGCTGCGGCCCTGATCCCGCCTTCTCCTGCGCTCCTCGGCACAGCCAGAGGGGAGTGGGTCGGGCCATCGCTTCGCTCGGCCATTGCATGGTGGCCGGGCCTTCGCTTTGCTCGGCCGGTACCATCTCCCCATGTCTTCTTTTCCTTTCGCCGCGGTTCTCTTCGACTGCGACGGTGTCCTCGTCGACTCCGAACCCATCACCAACCGCGTGCTTGCCGAGATGCTCGGCGAACTGGGCTGGCCTCTCACCACCGACGAATCGATGCGCATCTTCACCGGCAAGGCGGTGAAGGACGAAGCCGACCTGATCGAGTCGAAGACCGGCTTTCGCATCACGCCCGAATGGCTGCATGGCTTTCGCGAGCGCCGCAACGAGGCGCTCGAGCGGGACCTGACGGCGATTCCGAATGCGCCCGCCGCGGTGCGCGCGCTGTTCGAGCAGCTCGACGGGCGCATCGCCTGCGCCTCGGGCGCGGATCGCTTCAAGGTCGAGCTGCAGCTCGAGAAGGTCGGCATCCTCGAGTGCTTCGCGGGGCGGGTCTTCAGCGGGCACGAGATGCCGCGCTCGAAGCCGGCGCCCGACGTGTACCTCGCGGCGGCGGCGGCGCTGGGCGTGGACCCGAAGCGCTGCGCGGTGGTCGAGGACACGGTCACGGGCGCGATGGCGGGCGTGGCGGCGGGCGCGACGGTGTTCGGCTACAGCACGGGCGAGTCGGGCCACAGCGGGCCCGAGGCGCTGCGCAGCGTCGGCGCGGTGCAGGTGTTCAGCGACATGGCCGAACTGCCGGCACTGCTCGCGGCGCACCGGCCCGTCGGCTGAAGCGAACACCCACCGGCGGCAGGGCTGCCGGCTTTCTGTTCGAATCGAATCACGACCGGCCGCCGGCGGCGGCTGCACACCATCCAATGCCCACCAGGAGCCCCCGCGCATGACCTCCGAGTACAAGACCGAACAGCCCGAACGCAGCGAGATCGACGCCCTGCAAGGCCCCGCGGTGGTCGAGTTCGGCACCAACTGGTGCGGCGTCTGCAAGGCCGCGCAGCCGGACATCGCCGCCGCCTTCGCGCAGCATCCGGGCCTGCGCCACATCAAGGTCGAGGACGGCAGCGGGCGTCCGCTGGGCCGCTCGTTCGGCGTGAAGCTGTGGCCCACGCTGGTGTTCATGCGCGACGGCCGCGAAGTGGCCAAGCTGGTGCGGCCCACCGACAGCGCCTCGATCGCCGAGGCGCTCGCGAAGATCGCTCAGCCGGCCTGAGCGCGCCGGCCGCGCGCCGGCCTGGCCATCGACAGGATCAGGCGGTAGAGCGCCTGCGCGGCGGGCGACAGCACCGCGCCCTTGCGCGACAGCAGCGCGAAGCTGCGCCGCACCGTGGGCCGCGCGAGCGCGATCAGCACGATGCGCGGATAGGTGCCGTCCTGCACGGCCAGCCGGGGCACCACGGCGGCGCCCACGCCCTGCGCCACCAGCCCGACGGCCGTCGAGCTGCGCTGCACCTCGTAGACGAAGGGCAGGTCGAGCCCGCTCGGTGCCAGCGCCGCATCGAGCAGCGGGCGATTGCTGCTGCCCGGCCCGGGCACGATCAGCGCGTGGCCCTCGAGTTGCGACCAGGCGATGCTGCGGCGGCGCGCCAGCGGATGGTCGTCGCGGCAGGCCAGCACGAAGCGGTCGTCCAGCAGCGGCACGCGCTCCAGAGCGGGGTCGTAGGACTCGGCGATGCTGATGCCGAACTCGGCCTCGCGCTGCAGGATCGCGCCCGCCACGCCGGCCGAGGCGTGGTCGAGGATGCGGATGTGGTTGCCCGGGTGCAGCGCGCTGTAGGCCTGGATCACCGCGGGCAGGAACTGCACGCCCACCGTCGGCACGCAGGCCAGCGTCACGTTGCCGCGCGAGGCCTGGCCGGCCTCGCGGATGCCGAGCATGGCCGAGGAGATGTCTGCGAGCAGCCGCCGCGCCTGCGGCAGGAAGTTCTGGCCGATCGCGGTGAGTGCCAGCGAGCGCGTGGTGCGTTCCACCAGCCGTACGCCGAGCACCGCCTCGAGGTTCTGCAGCCGGCGCGTCAGCGCCGTGGAGCTGATGTGCAGCGAATCGGCACCGGCATGGAAGCTGCCGTGCTCCGCCACGGCGAGGAATGCCTGCAGGCCGAGCATGTCCACTTTCATGAGGCGATTGCAGCAATGGTCCAGATAAATTCATTTTACGCAGCCGGGTTGCGGGCACAGAATCCGCCGCATGAACATCACGGTGCTGGACGACTACTTCGACACGCTGCGCACGCTGCCCTGCTTCGCCAAGCTCAAGGGGCACGAGGTGACGGTATGGAACGACCACGTGGACGAGCCCGACGAACTGGTGCGCCGGCTGTCGCAGGCCGACGCGGTGGTGCTGATCCGCGAACGCACCGCGCTGCGCGCGCCGGTGCTCGAGCGGCTGCCGCGGCTGCGGCTGATCAGCCAGCGCAGCGTCTATCCGCACATCGACGTCGAGGCCTGCACGCGGCTGGGCATCGTGCTGTCGTCGGACCAGCACGCGGGCACGCCTTCGTACGCGGCGGCCGAACTCACATGGGCGCTGCTGCTGTGTGCGGCACGGCGGATTCCGCAGCAGATGGCGTCGCTGCAGCGCGGCGGCTGGCAGACCGGCGTGGGCGGCACGTTGCGCGGCAGGACGCTCGGAATCTACGGCTATGGCCGCATCGGGCAGGCGGTGGCGGGCTACGCCGAGGCCTTCGGCATGAAGGTGCGCGTGTGGGCGCGGCCCGAATCGATGGCCCGGGCGCGCGCGGACGGCCGCGAATGCGCGCCCGACCGCGAGAGCTTCTTCGGCGACTGCGACGCGGTCTCGCTCCACATGCGGCTGGTGCCGGCCACGCGCGGCATCGTGCGGCGCGAGGACCTCGCGCGCATGAAGCCCGATGCGATCCTCGTGAACACCAGCCGCGCCGGCCTGATCGAGCCCGGTGCGCTGGTGGCGGCGCTGCGGGCCGGCCGGCCCGGCATGGGCGCGGTCGACGTCTACGAGACCGAGCCGCTGCTCGATCCCGCCGATCCGCTGCTGCGGTTGCCGAACCTGGTCTGCACGCCGCACATCGGCTACGTGACGCGCGAGGAGTACGAGCTGCAGTTCTCCGACGTGTTCGACCAGATCGTGGCCTTTGCCGGCGGGCAGCCGAGCAACGTCGTCAATCCCGAGGTGCTCGGCCGCCTGCGCGCCGCGCCCACTCCGGCATGAACGAGGCGCTGCAGCGGCTCGCCGCCGCGGCCCGGCTGGAGGATGCCGCGCAGGAGCCGCTGCGGCTGCGCTTCGGCTTCGCCTGCGTGCAGCGCGTGCGGCATCTGCTCGAGGCGCCCGAGGCGCTGCAGGGCCTCGACGTGCTCGGCGCGTACCTCGAAGGCCGCGGCAGCCGCGTCGAACTCGCGCAGGCGGCGCAGCGCATGGCGCGTATCGCCGCCAGCCATCCGGGCTCCGGCTCGATCGATGCGTCGGCCCATGCGGCGGTGTCCGCGACCTACGCGGTGTTCCAGGCCGTGGCCGGGCGCGCGCTGCAGGCCGCGGAGTACGCGGCCTACGCCACCGTCTATGCCTATGGCGCCTACGCGATCGCGGACCCCGAGGCCTTCGCCGAGGAGTTCGCGTGGCAGGCCCGGACCTTCGCCGCGTTGAGCCGCGGCCACGCGGCGGCCGCCTGAAGGCCGCCGCGGGTTAATCCCGATCCGCCGCCGCTTCGTGCGGCGCGCCCGCGGGGGGACAATTTCCGCATGCAAGCCATGTGGTGCGTTCCGGCCCTCGCCAGCCAGCAGTCGCTCGACCTGCGGGCCGTGTCGCTGCTGCTCGACGTGCCGCGCGACCTGGCGCCCGCGCGCGCGATGCTGCACTTCCTCAATGCGCTGCTGCCGGTGGAGTACATCTCGCTGGTGCAGCATGCGCCCGATGCACCGGTGCAGATCGAGGGCCACTCCCATGGCGCGGGGGTGCGCAACGTCACGCGCGACTGCTTCGCGCAGTACCGGCGCCACTTCTACGGTTTCGACGATGCGACGGGCATCGCGCAGCGCATGGCGGGCACGGGCGGCGAGGTCGACGAGGTGACGGCGCTGCACATGCATGCCGAGCAGATCCCCGACCCCGGCTGGCGGCGCCAGATCTACGAGCGCGAGCACCTGAGCGACCGGCTCGCGCTGCTCTACCTGCCGGTGGCCCGCGGCCGCGCCTTCTCGGTCAACCTCTACCGGCGCGACTCGATGGGCCGCTTCGCGCCCGGCGAGATCGAGCGCGTGCTCGCGGTCGCGCCGCTGCTGCGGCAGGTGCACCGGCATGCGCTGGGCACCGGCGCGGGCGCGCTCGACATGGACAGCCGCATCGCGCTCGCGCAGGCCCGGCTCGCCGACACGCCGCTGAGCCGCCGCGAGCGCGAGGTCTGCGCGCGCATCGCCTGCGGGCTCACGGCCGACGGCATCGCGGCCGACCTCGACATCGCGCTGTCGAGCGTGCACACGCTGCGCAAGCGCGCCTACGGCAAGCTCGGCATCCACGACCGCGCGGCGCTGGTGCGGCTGGCCGGCTGAGGCCGCATACCCACCAACGTCCCCTGCGCGGGGGACGCGCGCCGCGGCGCATGCGACCACCATCGAAGACAGATCATTCGATGGAGACGAGAAACGCATGTTCATCCGCAACTGCTGGTACGTGGTCGCCTGGGACCACGAGATTCCCGCCGAGAGCCTGTTCAACCGCACCGTCATCGGCGAGCCGCTGCTGCTGTACCGCACCGCGCAGGGCGAGGTGGTGGCGCTCGAGGACCGCTGCTGCCATCGCCATGCGCCGCTGTCCAAGGGCCGGCGCGAGGGCGACTGCGTGCGCTGCGGCTACCACGGGCTCAAGTTCGATGCGCGCGGCCTCTGCGTCGAGGTGCCGGGCATGGCGACGGTGCCGCCGCGCGCACGGGTGCGCAGCTACCCGGTGGCGGTGCGCAACCGCTGGGTGTTCGTGTGGATGGGCGAGGCCGAGCGCGCCGACACGGCGCTGCTGCCCGACAACTTCTCGTGCGACCACCCCGAGTGGCGCCACATCCCGGGCTACCTGCACTACGACACGCCCTACCTGCTGATCTGCGACAACCTGCTGGACTTCTCGCACCTGAGCTACGTGCACGAGAAGACGCTCGGCGGCTCGACCGCGATCGCGCAGGCGCGGCCCGAGATCGAGAAGATCGAGCGCGGCCTGCGCGTGACGCGCCGGGTGGCGAACGTGCCGCCGCCCGCGCACTGGGCCGGCGCGCGGCCCTTCGCGCCCGGTGCGCGCTTCGACCGCTGGTTCGTCTACGACTTCATGCTGCCGGGCACGCTGCTGATGCAGTCGGGTGGGCGTCCCGTGGAGGACGCCGAGGGCGACATGCGCCATGCCGTCGAGCTGCACAGCTGCCAGACCCTGACGCCCGAGACCGAGACCAGCACCCACTACTTCTTCCAGCAGGCGCACCGGCCCTCGCTGGGCGGCGAGCAGCTCACGCGCACGCTCTACGACAGCCTGATCGTGGCCTTCAACGAGGACCGCGACATGATCACCGCGCAGGCCCGCAACATCGAGCACGCGCCCTTGCTGCCGATGCTGCCGCTGGCTATGGATTCGGCGCTGGTGCAGTTCCGCCGGCTGGTGGCGCAGGCGCTCGAGGACGAGCGGCGCAACGATGCGTCCCCGCAGCGCGCGCAGCCCGAGCGTGCCGCGAGCTGCTGACACGCGCCGCCAGACAACACAAGAACCCACGAGGAGACAAGACCATGTTCAAGCTGCTTTCGATCGCCTGCACCGCGCTGGCCTTCGCCGTTCCCGCCGCCGCCCAGGAGGCCTACCCGTCGCGGCCGATCCGCATCGTCGTGCCCTATCCGGCCGGCGGCGCCACCGACTACGTGGCGCGCACCGTCGGCGAACGCCTGTCGAAGGCGCTGGGCCAGCCGGTGGTGATCGACAACAAGGCGGGCGCGGCCGGTGCCATCGGTGCCGCCGAGGTGGCGCGCGCCAGGGCCGACGGCTACACGCTGCTGATGACGATCACCGACTCGCAGATCAACAACACCGCGCTCTACCGCACGCTGGCCTACGACCCGCGCAAGGACTTCGCGCCGATCACGCAGATCGTGCGCAGCCCGGCGCTGATCTCGACCCACCCGGGCTCGGGCCTGCGCAGCCTCGCCGACCTCAAGGCCAAGGCCGGCTCCGGCGGCGCCAAGCTCAGCTATGCCTCCTGGGGCATCGGCGGCCTGGGCCACCTGGCCGGCGAGAGCCTCAACCGCGGCCTGGGCGGCGGCATGGTGCACGTGCCGCAGCGCGGCGAGGGGCTGGTGGTCACCGACCTGCTGTCGGGCACGGTCGACATCGGGCTGTCGTCGGTGGCGAGCGCTATGCAGCACGTGCCGGGCGGCAAGATCGTGCCGCTGGCTGTGCTCGGGCGCCAGCGCTCGAGCACGCTGCCGCAGGTGCCGACGATGCACGAGCTGGGCTTCGACGACCCGCTCTACGACAGCAACGTCTGGATCGGCCTGCTGGCGCCCGCGGCCACGCCGAAGCCGATCGTGGAGCGGCTCGCGAAGGAGGTGCGCGAGGTGGTGGGCGCGCCCGAGGTCGGCCAGCAGTTCGTGGCCCGCGGCTTCGAGATCATGAACAGCACGCCCGAGCAGTTCGCCAGCGCCTACCGCGCCGAGTTCGACGTCATCACGCGGCGCATGCGCGAACTGAGCATCGAGGCGCAGTGAGCGCCGCGGCCGCCGCGGCGCTCACGTGGAGGCCTCCCTGCCTCGCGACGGCCCGGGCGCGGGCGTGGCCGCCTGCTGCCGGAAGTCCCTGGGCGCGAGTCCCGTCCATTGCAGGAAGGCGCGCGAGAAGCTCTTCTCGTTGCGGAAGCCCGCCGCCAGCGCGACCTGCTTGATCGGCCGGTGGGTGCGCCGCAGCAGGTCGACCGCGAGCTCGTGCCGCACCTCGTTCTTGAGCGCCTGCAGCGAGCTGCCTTCCTCCTGCAACTGGCGGTGCAGGGTGCGGCTCGACACGTTGAGCAGCGTGGCCAGCGCCTCGGCGGTGGTGGTCTCGGCGGCGCGCGAGCGCAGCAGCTCGCGCACGCGCTGGCCCAGCAGCCGGTCGCGCCGGTACTGCAGGATCGTGAGCGGCAGCGCGCGCTTGAGCATGGTGCGCAGCGCGCGCTCGTCGCGCTGCAGCGGCAGCGCGAGGTAGCGCTCGTCGAAGGCGATGCTCGCGCGCGCCGCGTCGAAGCGCACCTCGGGCGTGAACATCGCCGCGTAGGCGTCGCGGTGCGCCGGCGCCGGAAAGGGAAAGCCGGCCTGCCGCAGCGAGATGCGCGAATCGATGGCCCAGCACATGTAGCCGTGCATGAAGCGCAGGCTGGTCACGAGGCAGAACTCGCGGAAGGCCGGGGCCAGCGGCCGGTTCTCGGCGATGCGCAGCGTGGCCACGCCGCCCGCCACCTCAAGCGCGAGGCCGATGTCCTCGGTCAGCAGCCGGTGGTGGCGGCACCAGCGCTTGATCGCCACGCCGAGGTCGGGCGAGGTCAGCGAGGCGCGGCACAGCATGCCGTAGCTGCCCCAGGGCAGGCGGCGCGAGAACCAGCCCAGCGCCTCGTCGTCGAGCTCCTGCATCGCATGGCCCGACAGCGCCTCGAACTGCGCCGCCGTCACGCGCGCGCCGGGCCGCGCGAGCTCGCGCGGCGTGATCTGTGCCGCCTTCAGCGCCTCGGACGGGTCCTGGCCGTAGCGCTCGTAGCCCTTGACGATGGCTCGCACGAAGGCCATCGGCGTGACGGCGCGGGCAGGTCGGAGGAAGGAGGGGGAGGACATGGCAAGGCAGTGCCGGCGTGGCGCAAATTGCAACCATTGTGGCGCCAATTGCGGCGCGACGAGGCGTAAGCTGCGACCTTTCCAGCGCGTCGTGGCGCGGGCAGCCCCACGCGCCGGCCCCCTTCAGAGGAGACAACACCCATGCACGATCCCGGCCTGAACTTCGACCTGGGCGAGACCATCGACTCGCTGCGCAGCGCGATCCAGGACTTCGCCGCGAATGAAATCGCGCCCCGCGCCGCCGACATCGACCGCGAGAACCTGTTCCCGCACGACCTCTGGAAGAAGCTCGGCGACCTCGGCCTGCACGGCATGACCGTGAAGGAGGAGTACGGCGGCACCGAGCTCGGCTACCTCGCGCACATCGTGGCGATGGAAGAGGTGTCGCGCGCCTCGGCCTCGGTCGGCCTGTCGTACGGCGCGCACTCGAACCTGTGCGTGAACCAGATCCACCGCAACGGCAGCGAGGCGCAGAAGAAGAAGTACCTGCCCAAGCTGGTGAGCGGCGAGCACGTGGGCGCGCTGGCCATGAGCGAGCCCAATGCCGGCTCCGACGTGGTGAGCATGAAGCTCAAGGCCGAGAAGAAGGACGGCTACTACGTGCTCAACGGCGGCAAGATGTGGATCACCAACGGCGGCGACGCCGACACGCTGGTGATCTACGGCAAGACCGAGCCCGAGATGGGCGCGCGCGGCATGACCGCCTTCATCGTCGAGAAGGGCTTCAAGGGCTTCTCGGCCGGCACCAAGCTCGACAAGCTCGGCATGCGCGGCTCCAACACCTTCCCGCTGTTCTTCGACAACTGCGAGGTGCCCGAGGAGAACGTGCTCGGCGGCGAGGGCCAGGGCGCGAAGGTGCTGATGAGCGGCCTCGATTACGAGCGCGCCGTGCTCTCGGGCGGCCCGCTGGGCATCATGGCCGCCTGCATGGATGCGGTGCTGCCCTTCATCCACGAGCGCAAGCAGTTCGGCCAGAGCATCGGCGAGTTCCAGCTCATGCAGGGCAAGATCGCTGACATGTACTCGACCTGGCAGGCCACGCGTGCCTACGTCTACGCCGTGGGCAAGGCCTGCGACCGCAACGACCATGCGCGCACCTTCCGCAAGGACGCGGCCGGCGCGATCCTCTACTCGGCCGAGAAGGCGACCTGGATGGCCGGCGAGGCAATCCAGGCGCTCGGCGGCGTGGGCTACACCAAGGAATTCCCGGTCGAACGGCTGTGGCGCGACGCCAAGCTCTACGAGATCGGCGCGGGCACCAGCGAAATCCGGCGCATGCTGATCGGGCGCGAGCTGTTCGCCGAGACCGCATAAGCCGTCGTTCCCCCTCCCCGCGGGAGGGCGCAGACCAGGAGACAAGGACATCAACATGACTGCAGCACTGACCGAGAGCTACGGCAAGGGCGCCACCGACGTCCCCCTCATCGAACAGACCATCGGCGACTTCTTCGACGACATGGTCGAGCGGCAACCCGATCGCGAGGCGCTCGTGAGCCGCCACGAAGGCCTGCGCTTCAGCTACCGCGAGCTGCAGGCTGAGTCGGACCGGCTCGCCAGCGCGCTGCTGAAGCTGGGGCTCGCGCCGGGCGACCGCGTGGGCATCTGGTCGCACAACAACGCGCCGTGGGTGCTGATGCAGATCGCCACCGCCAAGGTCGGCCTGATCCTCGTCAACATCAATCCCGCCTACCGCACCGCCGAGCTCGAGTACGCGCTCAACAAGGTCGGCTGCAAGGCGCTGGTGACGATGGCGCAGTTCAAGACCAGCGACTACCTCGGCATGCTGCAGGAGCTCGGCCCGAAGCGGCTGCCGCAGCTGGCCCACACCTTCTGGATCGACAAGGCCGGCGAGGGCGCCGAGGTGCCCGGCATGCGGCGCTTCTCGGCGCTGCTGGCCGGCGGCGACGCGGCCGACCCGAAGGTGGCCGCGGTGCAGAAGACGCTGAAGGCCACCGACCCGATCAACATCCAGTTCACCAGCGGCACCACGGGCTTTCCCAAGGGCGCGACGCTGACGCACCGCAACATCCTCAACAACGGCTTCTTCATCGGCGAGTGCATGAAGCTCGGGCCGGACGACCGGCTGTGCATCCCGGTGCCGCTCTACCACTGCTTCGGCATGGTGCTCGGCAACCTGGCCTGCCTCACGCACGGCTCGGCCATCGTCTATCCGAACGACGGCTTCGATCCGCTGACCGTGCTCGAGACGGTGCAGGCCGAGAAATGCACCGGCCTGCATGGCGTGCCCACGATGTTCATCGCCGAGCTCGACCATCCGCGCTTCAAGGAGTTCGACCTCTCGACCCTGCGCACCGGCATCATGGCCGGCTCGCCGTGCCCGATCGAGGTGATGAAGCGCGTGGTCAGCGAGATGCACCTCGAGCAGATCACCATCGCCTACGGCATGACCGAGACCAGCCCCGTGAGCTGCCAGAGCAGCACCGACACGCCGCTCGACCGCCGCGTGTCGACCGTGGGCACGGTGCAGCCGCACCTCGAGGTGAAGATCGTCGACCCCGAGACCGGCCGGACCATGCCGCCGGGCCAGTCGGGCGAGCTCTGCACGCGCGGCTATTCGGTGATGCACGGTTACTGGGACGACGAGCCCAAGACGCGCGAGGCCATCGATGCCGAGCACTGGATGCACACCGGCGACCTCGCGACCATGGACGCCGAGGGCTACGTCAACATCGTGGGCCGCATCAAGGACATGGTGATCCGCGGCGGCGAGAACATCTATCCGCGCGAGATCGAGGAGTTCCTCTACCGCCACCCCAAGGTGCAGGACGTGCAGGTGGTGGGCCTGCCCGACCGCAAGTACGGCGAGGAGCTCTGCGCCTGGATCATCGCCAAGCCCGGCCAGAGCGTCACCGAGGAAGAGGTGCGCGACTTCTGCAAGGGCCAGATCGCGCACTACAAGGTGCCGAAGTACATCCGCTTCGTGCCGGCCTTCCCGATGACCGTGACCGGCAAGATCCAGAAGTTCAAGATCCGCGACGAGATGAAGGCCGAGCTCGGCCTCGACGAAGCGCGCACCGCCTGAACACGGGGGCCCGCGCGCCCCGTTCCCGACATTGACTGCACCATGACCCAACTCGAAACCAAACTCAACGCCCGCTCGGCCGACTTCCAGGCCAATGCCGCCGCCATGCGCGCGCTGGTCGACGACCTGCAGTCGCAGTTCGCCAGGGTGGAGCTAGGCGGCGGCGAGGCCGCGCGCGCCAAGCACACGGCGCGCGGCAAGCTGCTGCCGCGCGAACGCGTGGCCGAGCTGCTCGATCCGGGCACGCCCTTCCTCGAGCTGTCGCCGCTGGCCGCGCACGGCATGTACAAGGGCGACGCGCCCGGCGCCGGCATCATCGCGGGCATCGGCCGGGTCAACGGCGTCGACTGCATGGTGGTGTGCAACGACGCCACCGTGAAGGGCGGCACCTACTACCCGATGACGGTGAAGAAACACCTGCGCGCGCAGGAGATCGCCGAGCAGAATCGGCTGCCCTGCATCTACCTGGTCGACTCGGGCGGCGCCAACCTGCCGAACCAGGACGAGGTGTTCCCCGATCGCGAGCACTTCGGCCGCATCTTCTACAACCAGGCCAACATGAGCGCCCAGGGCATCGGCCAGATCGCCGTGGTCATGGGCTCGTGCACCGCGGGCGGCGCCTACGTGCCGGCGATGAGCGACGAATCGATCATCGTGAAGAACCAGGGCACCATCTTCCTGGGCGGCCCGCCGCTGGTGAAGGCGGCCACCGGCGAGGTGGTGACGGCCGAGGACCTGGGCGGCGGCGACGTGCACACGCGGCTGTCGGGCGTGGCCGACCACCTGGCGCAGAACGACCTGCATGCGCTGGCGCTCGCGCGCTCGGCGGTGGCCAACCTCAACGCGAAGGCGGCCGAGGGCCCGGCCAAGGCCGCGGTGCGCGAGCCCGCGTTCCCGCGCGAGGAGCTCTACGGCGTGATCCCCACCGACACGCGCAAGCCCTTCGACGTGCGCGAGATCATCGCGCGCGTGGTCGACGGCAGCGAGTTCCACGAGTTCAAGGCCCGCTTCGGCGCCACCCTGGTCTGCGGCTTCGCCGAGATCGAGGGCATGCCGGTGGGCATCGTCGCCAACAACGGCATCCTGTTCTCCGAATCGGCGCAGAAGGGCGCGCACTTCATCGAGCTGTGCTGCCAGCGCAAGACGCCGCTGGTGTTCCTGCAGAACATCACGGGCTTCATGGTGGGCCGCAAGTACGAGAACGAAGGCATCGCGCGCCACGGCGCCAAGATGGTGACGGCCGTGGCCACCGCCAACGTGCCGAAGTTCACCATCATCATCGGCGGCAGCTTCGGTGCCGGCAACTACGGCATGTGCGGCCGGGCCTACAGCCCGCGCTTCCTCTGGATGTGGCCCAACGCGCGCATCAGCGTGATGGGCGGCGAGCAGGCCGCGAGCGTGCTCGCGACCGTGCGGCGCGACGGCATCGAGGCCAAGGGCGGCCAGTGGAGCGCCGACGAGGAAGAGGCCTTCAAGGCGCCGATCCGCCAGCAGTACGAGGACCAGGGCCATCCCTACTACGCCACCGCGCGGCTGTGGGACGACGGCATCATCGATCCGGCCGACACGCGCCGCGTGCTCGCGCTGGGCCTGGCGGCCGCGCGCAACGCGCCGATCCCCGAGCCGAAGTTCGGCATCTTCCGCATGTGAGGAGGAACGCGGCATGAGCGACTTCACCAAGCTGCAACTCACGATCGACGGCGCCGTCGCGCGCATCTGGCTCGACCAGCCCGAGGCACGCAACGCCTTCGACGACGTGGTCATCGCCGAGCTGACGCGGGCCTTCACCGAGGCCGGCGCGGCACCGCAGGTCAAGGCCATCGTGCTGGGCGCCAACGGCCCGGCCTTCTGCGCCGGCGCCAACCTCAACTGGATGCGCCGCATGGCCGACTACAGCCGCGACGAGAACATCGCCGACGCCGGCAAGCTCGCCGCCATGCTGCGCACCATCGCCGAGTGCCCCAAGCCGACCATCGCGCGCGTGCAGGGCGACGTCTACGCGGGCGGCATGGGGCTGGTCGCGGCCTGCGACATGGCCGTGAGCGTGGACAGCGCCTGGTACTGCCTGAGCGAGGTCAAGATCGGCCTGGTGCCCGCCACCATCAGCCCCTACGTGCTGCGCGCCATGGGCACGCGCGCCTCGCAGCGCTACTTCCTCACGGCCGAGCGCTTCGGCGCCGCCGAGGCGCACCGCATCGGCTTCGTGCACGAGGTGGTGGCGGCCGATGCGCTCGATGCCAAGGTCGACGAGCTGCTGAAGGCGCTGACCGGCGCGAGCCCGGCCGCCGTGCGCGCCTGCAAGCAGCTGGTGGCCGACGTGGCGGGCCGCGAGATCGACGATGCGCTGATCGCGAAGACGGTCGAGGGCATCGCCGACATCCGCGCCAGCGACGAGGGCCGCGAGGGCGTGCAGGCCTTCCTGCAGAAGCGCAAGCCTTCGTGGATGAGCTCATGAATACGAACAGCCGAACGCAGAAGGAATACCAAGGTGACGCAGAGGTCGCAGAAGAAAACCATTTCTGGTTTTTCCTTCTGCGACCTCTGCGAAACCTTCGCGACTTCTGCGTTCGGTTGTCCGCTCCCGGTTTCGTTCTCTGACCGGCGTACCGCATGACTTCGCTCGACATGCCCCAGCTGCTCGCCCTGGCCGCCGCCATCGGCTGGGCCAGCGGCGTGCGGCTGTACCTGGTGGTGTTGCTCACGGGCCTGGTCGGCTACCTCGGCTGGGTGCCGCTGCCGGGCGGGCTGCAGCTGCTCGCGCACCCGGTGGTGATCGCGGCCAGCGGCTTCATGGTGTTCGTCGAGTTCTTCGCCGACAAGATCCCGGGGCTCGATTCGCTCTGGGACGTGGTCCACACCGCGATCCGCATCCCCGCGGGCGCGGCGCTCGCGGCCAGCGTGTTCGGCGTCGACCATGGCGCGATGGCGCTGGTGGCGGCGCTGCTCGGCGGCGGCTTCGCGGCCACCGCGCATGCGGCCAAGGCCACCACGCGCGCGGCCATCAACACCTCGCCCGAACCGTTCTCGAACGTGGGCGCCTCGCTGGTCGAGGACACCATGGTGCCCGCGGGCCTGTGGCTGGCCGTGGCGCATCCCTTCGTCTTCCTCGTGCTGTTCGTGCTCGTGCTGGTCGCGAGCGTGTGGCTGATCCGCAAGAGCTGGCGCTTCCTCAGGGCGCTGTTCTCCCGCGTCGCCCGCATCTTCAGCGGCCGGCCCGATCCGGGCGTCGTGCCCGCGTTTCAACTGAAAAAGAATCCTCCGGGAGACTCGTCCAATGTTTAAGAAGATCCTGATTGCGAACCGTGGCGAGATCGCCTGCCGCGTCGCCGCCACCGCGCGCCGCATGGCGATCCGCACGGTCGCCGTGTACTCCGATGCCGACGCGCATGCCAACCACGTGCGCGCCTGCGACGAGTCGGTGCACCTGGGCGGCAGCGCGCCGAAGGACAGCTACCTGCGCTGGGAGAAGATCCTCGAGGCCGCCAAGGCCACGGGCGCCGAGGCGGTGCATCCGGGCTACGGCTTCCTCAGCGAGAACGAGGAGTTCGCGCAGGCCTGCGCCGACGCCGGCCTGGTCTTCATCGGCCCGCCGCCCTCGGCGATCAAGGCCATGGGCCTGAAGGCCGAGTCGAAGCAGCTGATGGAGAAGGCCGGCGTGCCGCTGGTGCCCGGCTACCACGGCCACGACCAGGACCCGGCGCTGCTGCAGCGCGAGGCCGACCGCATCGGCTACCCGGTGCTGATCAAGGCCAGCGCGGGCGGTGGCGGCAAGGGCATGCGCGCGGTCGACAAGGCGGCCGACTTCGAGGCCGCGCTGGCCTCGTGCAAGCGCGAGGCCATCAACAGCTTCGGCGACGACGCGGTGCTGATCGAGAAGTACGTGCAGCGCCCGCGCCACATCGAGATCCAGGTCTTCGGCGACAGCCACGGCAACTACGTCTACCTGTTCGAGCGCGACTGCTCGGTGCAGCGGCGCCACCAGAAGGTGCTCGAGGAAGCGCCCGCGCCCGGCATGACCGAGGCGATGCGCCAGCAGATGGGCGAGGCCGCGGTGGCCGCGGCGCGCGCCGTGGACTACGTGGGCGCGGGCACGGTGGAGTTCATCGTGGAGCAGCGCGACGGCGGCGAGATGAACTTCTTCTTCATGGAGATGAACACCCGCCTGCAGGTCGAACACCCGGTGACCGAAGCCATCACCGGCCTCGACCTCGTCGAATGGCAACTGCGCGTCGCCGCGGGCGGCACGCTGCCCGCGCAGCAGTCCGAACTGCGGATCCACGGCCATGCGATCGAGGCGCGCATCTGCGCCGAGAACCCCGACAACAACTTCCTGCCCGCCACCGGCACCCTGCGCATCTACCGCAAGCCGCAGGCCACGGCCTTCCAGCGCAGCCGCGTGCGCATCGACGACGGCGTGCGCGAGGGCGGCGAGATCTCGCCCTTCTACGACTCGATGATCGCCAAGCTGATCGTGCACGGCGCCACGCGCGACGAGGCGCTCGCGCGGCTCGACGCGGCACTGGCGCAGACCCACATCGTGGGCGTGGCGACCAACGTGCAGTTCCTGCGCGGCGTGCTGGCCACCGAGTCGTTCTCGAAGGCCAACCTCGACACCGCGCTGATCGAGCGCGAGCGCGCCGTGCTGTTCGACCGCGAGACCCTGGGCCTGCCGCTGGCGGCGGCCGCGGCCGTGGCGCGTACCGCGCTCGCCGCGGCGCCGGCCGGCAGCATCGACCCCTTCGCGCGCCGCGACGGCTGGCGCGCGCTCGGCGAGTACACGCGCCGCTTCGACTTCGAATTCCGCGGCGCCGAGCAGAGCGCGCTGCTGACCTACAAGCGCGACGGCAGCCTGTGGCTCGAGGCCGGCGGCGTGGCCGGTCCGCTGGTCGTCGGCCGCCTGCCCACGGGCGAGATCGAGCTCGAGTTCGCGGGCCAGCGCCAGACGCTCGACGTCTACCTCGACGATGCCACGGCCCATGTGTTCGCCGCGGCCGGCGCGACCCGCATCACCGCCATCGACCGCCTCGCCCATGCCGGCGACACGCAGGCCGAGGGCGGTCGCCTCACGGCACCGATGCCGGGCAAGGTCGTGTCCTTCTCGGTCAAGGCCGGCGACAAGGTCAGCCGCGGCCAGCCGCTGGCGGTGATGGAGGCGATGAAGATGGAGCACACCATCGCCGCGCCGGCCGACGGCACGGTCGAGGAGCTGCTGTTCGCGCCGGGCGAGCAGGTGGCCGAGGGCGACGAGCTGCTGCGCATGGCCGCAACGGCCTGAATCAGCGGCCTGAATCCGCGGCCCCGGTCACGGGGCTTGCAAGCTGTTACCAGATGGCGACGCCGGTTTTAACCCCGGCGCCGCCCACAGGCCGTATCACCGCGATGCCCACTTCTCTTGAAGGATTCTTCATGACGCATCGCCAGCCGCAGCCTTCCTCGTTCTCTCCCTTCCAGCGCCTCGGCGCCCGCCCCCGCATGCTGCTGCTCGCGCTGGCCGCGGCCCTGACGCTCAGCGCCTGCGAGCGGCGCGACGCGGCCGCGGAAGTCGATGCCGCCGCGGCCCGGCCCTCGGGCAACTACGCGGCCGGCGGCGCGATGGAGTCCAGGCGCATGCGCATGGCCGAGCCGGCACCGCCCGCGCCCGCCGCGATGTCGCTCGACCAGCAGGCCGGGAAGCAGGCGGGCGAGAGCGCGCCGCTGCAGCGCTACCTCGCGATCCGCCAGGACCTCAACGTCGAGGTCGCGCCCGACCAGCTCGCCGAATCCTGGGGCAAGGTGCGCGACCTCTGCGGCACCCTGCGCTGCGAGCTGCTGTCGTCCTCGCTGCTGCGCGAGACGCCGCAGCAGGCCGGCAATGCCACGCTCGAGATGCGCGTGGAGCCGGCCGACGTCGAGAAGCTGCTGGCCGGCCTCGCGGGCGTGGCGAAGGTGGTGGCGCACAACACCACCAGCGAGGACAAGACCGCCGAGGTGATCGACGTCGAGGCGCGCATCAAGAACCGCACCGAGTTCCGCGACAGCCTGCGCGTCATGCTGCGCGACACCACCACCAAGCGCACCATGGCCGACCTGCTGCAGATCCAGCGCACGCTGGCCGACACCCAGGCCGAGCTCGATGCCTCGGCGACGCAGCGCAAGGTGCTGCAGCAGCAGACCAGCAAGCAGCACATCCAGATCCAGTTCACGACAGTGCGCGCGCTGGTCGGCGGCGGCGAGAGCTACAACCCGATGACGCAGGCCCTGCGCAACGCGGGCCGCGTGCTGGCCGAGAGCGTGGGCAGCCTGATCACTTTCGTGGCGGCGGTGCTGCCGTGGCTGCTGTTGCTGGTGCCCGTGCTGTGGGGCGTGCGCCGGCTGTGGCTGCGCCGGCGCCAGGCCAGGGCCGCCTGAGGCGGCGGCACCGGCACGAGGGAAGCGAGGGTGCGTGGGTGGCCGTTCAGCCGACCACGACCTCGCTGATCTGCATCACCGGCGCGATGTCGGTGTAGTTCCTCACATCGCCGAGGATCTCCTTGGCATGCGGGCCGAAGGCACCCTGGAAGGCCTCGACGGAATCGCAGAACACGTGGCACATGCCGACGTAGGTGGGCTTGGCGCCGGGCGCGCCGCCGGCCAGGCCCTTGTCGATGGTGTAGGACTTGCAGGCATCGCCCATGCGCGCCTTCAGCAGGGGCATGTGCTTGTCGCGGTAGTAGTCGTGGTCGAAGCGGGCGCCTTCGGTGTAGGGGTACATCACACTGACTTTGATCATGGGTAGGGTCTCCGGATTGAACGATCGAGCATAGGAGATGGCGCATGGGCACACAAGGCGTGGGCTGTCGCCATCGGTACGACCCCTGGACCCACCGAGTGACGCAACCATGACACCCGAACTGCAAGCCCTGAAGGACAAGACCCTCGCGAGCATGGTCGACTACATGCGCAACGACGAGGAGGACCCGGATCACGATCCCGAATTCGATCCCGGCTACACGCAGGCCGAGGTCGACCGCTGCGCCGAGATCGTCGACGAGTACCTCGCGACGCTGACGGCGATCGACGAGGCCTCGGAGGCGAAGCGCGACGCCGCGATCCTCGCGGCCGTCGAGCGCGTGGTGCTGCAGCTCAACCGCCTCAACGAGGACAGCGAGGGCAGCCTGATCGAGACCGACCAGCGCGAGGACCTGTGCGAGCTGATCATCGCGGCCGCGAGCCATGCGGGCCTGGAGACCGAGGGCGAGGACATCACAGAGGAATGGCGCGAGTGGTGACGCGGGCCGCCTCGGCGACGGCGGCGTTCGCCGCGCGCCCCTAAGATTCGCTCCATGCGAATCACCGTCTACCTCACCGACAACCGTCCCGACCCCTGGATCGAAGGCCTGAAGGCCGAACTGCCCGACGCCGAGATCGAAGCCTGGCGCCCCGGCGCGCCGCAGGCCGACCATGCGGTCGTGTGGGCGCCGCCGCAGCAGTTCATCGACGAGCAGCCCGCGCTGCGCGGCATCTTCAACATCGGCGCCGGCGTCGACGCGCTGCTCAAGCTCCGCATTCCAACCGGCACGCGCATCGTGCGGCTCGACGACGCGGGCATGTCGGTGCAGATGGCCGAGTACGTGTGCCACACGCTGATCCGCCACTTCCGCGAGTTCGATGCCTACGAGGCCGATGCGCGCGAAGGCAAGTGGAGCTACCGCCGGCCCAAGGCGCGCAGCGACTTCCCGGTCGGCATCATGGGCCTGGGCGTGCTCGGCGAGCGGGTCGCGAAGGCGGTCGCGCAGTTCGAGTTCCCGGTGCTGGGCTGGAGCCGCTCGCCCAAGCAGATCGAGGGCGTGCGCGTGTTCAGCGGCGAGGCGCAGTTCGACGAGTTCCTGTCGTCCACGCGCGTGCTGGTCAACCTGCTGCCGCTGACCGAGGCCACGCGCGGCATCCTCAACCGCGAGACGCTCGGCAAGCTGCGGCCCGAGGGTTACCTGATCAGCATCGCGCGCGGCGCGCACCTGGTCGAGGACGACCTCATTCCATTGATCGACGGCGGCCAGCTCGCGGGCGCCACGCTCGACGTGTTCCAGGTCGAGCCGCTGCCGGCCGACCATGCCTTCTGGCGCCATCCAAGAATCGTCGTGACGCCGCACGGCTCGGCGCGCACGCTGCGCGAGGAGTCGATCGCGCAGATCGCCGGGAAGATCCGCGCGATGGAGCAGGGGCTGCCGATCGCGGGCGTGGTCGACCCGGTGCGCGGCTACTGAGCCAACGAATCCTTCCGTCGCCCGCCGGAATGCGCCGCGGGCAGGGGAAACCCTGGGGCAATAATTTTTCACAAGTATGAAAATCTTTTCATGATTGTGAAAACCGCCTTCCGGGTGATCGAGATCGTCGAGCTCTTCGCCCGCGAGAAGCAGCCGCTCGCGCTCTCGGAGATGGCGCGCCTGCTCGACATGCCGGTGTCGAGCTGCCTGGGCCTGATCCGCACGCTCGAGGAGCAGGGCTACATGTACGAGACCGGCCGGCGCCAGGGCTACTACCCGACCGGCCGGCTGCTCGCGATGGCGCAGGTCATCGCGGCGCACGACCCGGTGCTCGACCGCGTGAAGGCCACGCTCGAGGAGTTGCGCGACGCGGCGCGCGAGACGGTGGTGTTCGGCAAGTTCCGCGACGCGGGCCAGGTGGTCTACCTCGAGGTGCTGAGCGCGCCGCAGAGCATCCGCTACACGGCCGAGTCGGGCGAGACGCGCCCGGCCTACGCCAACTCCATCGGCCGCGCGCTGCTGTCCACGCTGGCGCCCGACGCGCGCCGCCTGCTGCTCGAGGGCATGGCGCTGGCGCCGCTGACCGAGGCCACGCTGACCACGGTCGAGGCGATCGAGGCCGAGCTGCAGCGCTCGGCCACGCGCGGCTGGTACGGCAACCTCGGCGAGAGCATTCCCGACCTGATCGGCCTGGCCTGGCCGCTGCGCATCGGCGGCGAGGCCTATGCGATCTCGGTCGCCGGCCCGCGCTACCGCATGGAGGCGCGCATCGAGGAGATCGCCGCGATGCTGCGCTCGGCCTGCCTCGCGATCGAACCCAAGACGGAGAACCCCCGATGACGACCCCCACCGCCCCCCGCTATTTCGTGCGCGAAGCCGAGATCGAGGGCTACCACCCCGCCAACCACACGGGCACGCTCAACAAGCGGCTGATCGGCCCCGAGACCGTGGGCGCGAAGCAGCTCGAGGTGCTGGTGGGCCACATCCAGAAGGGCAAGGGCGCGCTGCCGCATGCGCACCCGGGCATCGAGCAGGTCTGCTACCTGCTCGAAGGCCGCGCGGTGGCCGAGGTCGGCGGCCAGCGGCAGGAGCTGCACCCGGGCGACAGCTGTTTCTTTCCGGCCGACGCGATGCACACCTTCACGGTGGTGAGCGACGAGCCGGTGCGCGTGCTGGTGATCTACAGCCCGCCCTACGAGGAATCGCCGGAGCGCGTGATCCGGCCCTGACCACAACCACCCGGAGACAACCACCATGCAGACGAAGAACGCGACAGAACCGGTCGCGGTGGCGCAGCGCCGCCGTTTCATTGCCATCGGCGCCGCCGCCGGCCTCGTGGGCGCCGCGCCCTGGGCCTTCGCGCAGGACGGCTATCCGAAGCAGCCGATCAAGATGATCGTGCCCTTCGCGGCCGGCAGCGGCACCGACGCGGTGGCACGCATCACGGCGCAGATGCTCGGCGAGGCGCTCAAGGGCTCGGTGATCGTCGACAACCGCGCGGGCGCCAACGGCGTGATCGCGGCCGAGCTCGTGGCCAAGGCGCCGCCCGACGGCTACACGCTGTTCATGACCACCAACACCACGCACTCGGCCAACCCGAGCCTGATGAAGTCGCTGCCCTACGACCCGGTGAAGGACTTCGCGCCCGTGAGCCGCATGGGCAACCTGCCGTTCATGCTGGTGGTCAACAACGAGCTGCCCGTGAAGAACGTGGCCGAGCTGCTGGCCTGGGGCCGCGCGCATCCGGGCAAGCTCAGCTACGCGAGCGGCAACAGCACCGGCATCGTGAGCGGCGCCACGCTCTCGCGCATGAGCGGCGTGCCGATGCTGCACGTGCCCTACAAGAGCACGCCGCCGGCCATCGCCGACCTGATCGGCGGGCAGGTGTCGATGATGGTGGTCGACCTCGCGGCCGGCCTGGCGACGGTGAAGGCCGGCAAGATGCGCGCGATCGCGGTCACCACGCAGGAGCGCACCCAGCTCTTTCCCGAGCTGCCGCCGCTGGCCGACACGCCCGAGCTCAAGGGCTTCGACATCACCTCCTGGAACGGCGTGTTCGCGCCGGCCGGCACGCCGCGCGACGTGGTGCAGAAGCTCAACAAGGTGCTCGCGGCGATGGCCAACGGCGCGGCCTTCCGCGAGCGCGTGAGCAAGCTGGGCTTCGATGCCTTCGGCAGCACGCCCGAGGAACTGGGCGCGTTCACGGTGGCGGAGCTCGCGAAGTGGAAGAAGCTGATCCAGGCCGCGGGGATCCAGCCCGAATGAGCGAAGCGACCGCCGCCACCGGCCCGCTGCAGGGCATCCGCATCCTCGACCTCACGGCGGTGGTGATGGGGCCCTATGCCACGCAGATCCTCGGCGACCTCGGCGCCGACGTGATCAAGGTCGAGCCGCCCGGCGGCGACAACCTGCGCGCCGTCGGCCCGATGCGCCATGCGGGCATGGGCGCGATGGCGCTGCACCTCAACCGCAACAAGCGCTCGATCGTGCTCGACCTCAAGCAGCCCGAGGGCCGCGAGGCCTGCCTGCGGCTCGCGGCCGGCTGCGACGCGCTGATCTACAACACGCGGCCGCAGGCGATGGCGCGGCTCGGCCTGGGCTACGAGGCGGTGGCCGCGGTCAACCCGAAGATCGTCTACCTCGGCGCCTTCGGCTATGGAGAAGACGGCCCCTATGCCGGCAAGCCCGCCTACGACGACCTGATCCAGGGCGCGGCCGGCGTGGCCTCGCTGTTCGCGCAGCAAAGCGGCGGCGAGCCGCGCTACGCGCCCGTGACCCTGGCCGACCGCGCGGTGGGCCTGCAGGCCGCGATCGCGTTGCTCGCGGCGGTGCTGCATGCGCAGCGCACGGGGCGCGGCCAGGCGGTCGAGGTGCCGATGTTCGAGGCGCTGTCGCAGTTCGTGATGGGCGACCACCTCGGCGGCCACAGCTTCGAGCCGCCGCTGGGCCCCACCGGCTACGCGCGTCTGCTGGCCGCGCACCGCAAGCCCTACGCCACGGCCGACGGCCACCTCGGCGTGCTGATCTACAACGACAAGCACTGGCAGGCCTTCTTCGCGCTGATCGGCCGGCCCGAGCTGCGCGACTCGCCGATGTTCGGCACCCACACCGCGCGCGCCGCGAACATCGGCGCGGTCTATGCGTTCGTGGCCGAGGTGATGGCCACGCGCGGCAGCGAGGAATGGATCGCGCTGCTCGAGGCGGCCGACATCCCGGTCGCGCGGCTGCACAGCACCGAGAGCCTGCTCGACGATCCGCACCTGCGCGCCGTCGGCTTCTTCCCCGAACTCGACCATCCGAGCGAGGGCCGCATCCGCACGCTCGCGCCGGTCGGCCGCTACGGCGCCACGCCGGCCTCGATCCGCCGCCCGGCGCCGCGCATCGGCGAGCAGAGCGTGGAGCTGCTGCGCGAGGCCGGCTATGCCGAGGACGCGATCGCCGGGCTGCTCGCGCGCGGCGTCACCCTGCAACCGGATCCCGCGAAGGACAGCGAATGAACTTCTCCCTCAATGACGACCAGCGCTCGCTGGTCGCGGCCATCGAACGGCTGTGCGAAGACTTCCCCGCCGAGTACTGGCGCGAGCACGACGACCGCGCGGAGTTTCCGCACGAATTCCACCGCGCCGTGGCCGCGAGCGGCTGGCTCGGCATCGCCATGCCCGAGGCGCAGGGCGGCGCGGGCCTGGGCATCGTCGAGGCGGCGCTGATGATGCGCGCCATCAGCGCCTCGGGCGCCGGCATGTCGGGCGCGTCGTCGGTGCACATGAACATCTTCGGCCTTAACCCGGTGGTGGTGTTCGGCAGCGAGGCACAGCGCCAGCGCTTCCTGCCGCCGCTGATCGCGGGCCGCGAGAAGGCCTGCTTCGCCGTGACCGAGCCCGACGCGGGGCTCGACACCACGCGGCTGAAGACGCAGGCGTTGCGCCAGGCCGACGGCGGCTACCGGCTGCACGGCCGCAAGATCTGGATCTCGACCGCGCAGGTGGCCGACCGCATGCTGATCCTCGCGCGCACCACGCCGCTCGAGCAGGTGAAGAAGCCCACGCAGGGCCTCACGCTGTTCTACACCGCGCTCGACCGCAGCAAGGTCGAGGTGCGCGAGATCCACAAGCTGGGCCGCGCGGCGGTCGACTCGAACATGCTGTTCATCGACGGGCTCGAGGTGCCGCAGGAGGACCGCATCGGCGAGGAGGGCCGTGGCTTCGAGTACATCCTGCACGGGCTCAATCCCGAGCGCATCCTGATCGCGGCGGAAGCCATCGGCATCGGCCGCGCGGCACTGCGCATCGCCTCGCAGTACGCGCAGGAGCGCGTCGTGTTCGGCCGGCCGATCGGCCAGAACCAGGGCGTGGCGCATCCGCTCGCGCGCGCCTGGGCCAACCTCGAGGCGGCCGACCTGATGATGCTCAAGGCCGCCACGCTCTACGACGCGGGCGAGCCCTGCGGCATCGAGGCCAATGCCGCCAAGTACCTCGCGGCCGAGGCCGCGCACGACGCCTGCCAGAACGCAGTGCTCACGCTCGGCGGCATGGGCTACGCGAAGGAATACCACGTCGAGCGGCTGCTGCGCGAGAGCTACATCCCGCGCATCGCGCCCGTGAGCCCGCAGATGATCCTGAACTTCATCGCCGAGAAGGCGCTCGGGCTGCCGAAGTCCTACTGAGCGTCAGTCGACGCGGATGTTCTTCGCCTTCACGATGCGGCTGTAGATCTCCGCGTCGCGCCGCAGTGCCGCGGCCATCTCGGCCTGCGTGAGTCCCAGCGGCTCGCTGTTGAGCTCGCGGATGCGCTTCGCGAGATCGGGGTCCTTGCTGGCCTCGATCATCACGGCGTTGAAGCGCTGCTGGATCGCCGCCGGCGTCGCGGCCGGCGCCCACAGGCCGTGCCACGAGGTCATCGTGAGGCCCGGCACCACCTCGGCGAGCGTGGGCACCTCGGGCATGGAAGGATGCCGGCTCGGGCCCGAATAGGCCAGCGCCTGCACGCGGCCGCTGCTGATCAGCGGATAGCCGGTGGCGATCGGCTCCATCACCGTGTCGACCTGGCCGCCGATCACGTCGGCCACCGGGCTCGCTCGGTAGGGCACGTGCAGCATGTCGGTGCCGGTCTCGTCCTTGAGCCATTCCACGATCAGGTGCGAGGGACTGCCCGCGCCGTAGGAGGCATGCGAGATCGAGCCCGGCTTCGCCTTCGCGGCGGCCAGCAATTCCTTGATCGACTTCGCGGGCAGCTTCGGGCTCGCGATCAGCACCAGCCCCTGCCGCATCGTGGTGGCGACCGGCACCAGGTCCTTCTGCGGATCGAAGGGCAGCCTGGCGTAGATGTAGGGGTTGATCGTGAACGCGGTCGAGAGGTTGTAGAGGAAGGTGTAGCCGTCGGGCGGCGCCTTGGCCACGGTGTCGGAGGCGAGGTTGCCGGCCGTGCCCGGCTTGTTGTCGATCACCACCGGCACGCCGAGCTGCTTGCCCATGTAGTCGCCGTAGAGCCGCGCGAAGATGTCCGGCGGCGTGCCGGGCGCGAAGCCCACCACGATGCGGATCGGCTTGCCGGGCCAGGCCGCGCCCTGGGCCAGGGCGAGACTGCAGGCCAGGGCAAGGAAGAGGCCGGCCAGCCATTGGAATCGGGTACGCATGTCTGTCTCCTGTCGCGGGAGGTCCCGCTCTTTTTTATCGAACCGATCAATCCACCTGCGCGCCCGAGCGCTGCACCGCCTCGCCCCACTTGGCGATCTCGGTGCGCGCGAAGGCGTCGAGCTGGTCGGCATTCATCTCGGCCTGCTCGATGCCCTGCTGCGCGAGCTTTTCGCGCACCTCGGGCTGGGCCAGCACCTGGCGCGTGGCCTCGCGCAGCCGGTCGCGCTGCGCGGCGGGCATGCCGGCGGGCGCGTACAACATGAACCAGGCGACGAGGTCGAAGTCCTTCACGCCCTGTTCCATCAGCGTGGGCACCTCGGGCGCGGCGGCGCTGCGCTTCGCGCCCGAGGCGCCGATCGCGCGCAGCTTGCCCGCGCGCACCTGCGGCAGCACCGCGGCCGGGTGATAGAACATGAACTGCACGTTGCCGGCCATCAGCTCGGTCATGGCCTGCGCGCCATCGCGGTAGGGCACGTGCATGAAGCTCTTGCCGAGCCGCACGTTGAGCAGCTCGCCGGCCAGGTGGCCCGAGGTGCCGTTGCCGGCCGAGGCGAAGTTCACGTTGCCGCTCGCGTTGCCCAGGTCGGCCACGCGCTTCCACGGCGAGCCGGCGGGCACCACCAGCAGCGTGGGCGTGGCGCCGATGAAGCCCAGCGGCACGAAGTCGCGCAGCGGCTGGTAGCTCAGCCGCTTGTAGAGCGAGGGGTTGATGGCGTGCGTGCCGACCGTGCCCAGCAGCAGGGTCTGGCCGTCGGCGCCGGCGCGCGCGACCTGCTCGCTGCCGATGGCGCCACCCGCGCCGGGCTTGTTCTCGACGATCGCGCCGGTGCCGAGCTGGCGGCCCAGCGCGTCGGCCAGGATGCGGCCGACGATGTCGGTCGAGGTGCCGGCACCGAAGGGCACGACGATCTTCAGCGGCCGTGCCGCGCCCGGCGCCTGCGCGAGCGCCGCGCCCGTGGCCAGCAGCGCGCCGGCCAGCAGCAGGCGGCGCTTCATGCCGCGCTCCCGAAGCCGGCGGGCAGCTCGCCCTCGTACTGCAGCTCGCGCGTGGCCTGGTAGGACAGCGCGAAGCCGCTCGGCGTCTCGGCCTCCTCGGCCAGGTGCGCGATCAGTCCCGCGGTGCGCGCGAGGATCGGCACGCCGCGCAGCGAGGCCACCGGGAAGCCCACGCCCAGCAGCACGGCCGGGATCGCGGCCGAGACGTTCATGCGCAGCTCGCGGCCCACGATGGCGGGGATGGCGCGTTCGAGCGCCTGCGCGATCTGCACGTAGCGCAGGTCGGCGCCGGCCTCGGTCGCGACCTCGATCAGCCGGTCCACGCGCGGATCGTTGGCTTTGTGCAGCGGATGGCCGTAGCCGGGGATGGCCTGGCGGCCTTCCTTCAGCGCGCGGATGGTGTCGGCGGCCGCGGCGTCGAGCGACTCGCCCGCGTCGATGCGCGCCGCCACGCCGGCGAACAGCCGGCCCGCGGTCTCCGAGGCGCCGAGGATCACCGAGCCGCAGCCCAGGATGCCCGCGGCCACCGCGCCCTGCAGCGCATCGGGCGCGGCCGCGAAGGTCATGCGGCTGGCCTGCACGCTGGGCACCAGGCCGTGCTCGGCGATCGCCACCAGCGTGGCGTCGAGCACCGCGCTGCAGGCGGCATCGGGACGGCGGCCGGTGAGCAGCAGGAAGAAGTAGTCCGAGAACGAGACGCGGCCGATCAGGTCGCGGCAGAGGTCCTGGCCGCGCACGACGATGGTGTGTTCGTCCGAGGTGCAGATGGCGGTGCGCGGGACGGTGGATTTGCCGATTTTCATGGGAGGGCGTTCGCGGTGGCGGGTTGCAGATGGAAGTCGTAGTGCGCGGACCAGTACGGCTGCTCGAGCGCGCGGCCGTCGGGCGCGCGGCCCGGCGCATGGGCCTCGAAGTCGACGACGAGGCTGGGCCGCACGCCGAACACCGCGTCGGAGTCGATGTAGGGGCTGCCCGCGACGAACAGGTGCGTGGTCACCGGCACGTGGCCCTCGGCCGCCACTTTCATGTGGATGTGGCCGGGCCGGTTCGGATGGCGGCCCATGCCGTCGAGCATGCGGCCCACCGGGCCGTCGACCGGCACCGGGTAGTACGAGGGCTTGATCGACCAGAACCAGTAGCGGCCCTCGGCGTCGGTGCGGATGCGCGCGCGGGCCGCCATGCCCGCGCCCTCGACCTGCATGTCGTAGACGCCTTCGCCGTCGCCCGACCAGATGTCGAGCAGCGCGTTCGCGAGCGGCTCGCCGCGCGTGTCGCTCACGCGGCCGCTGTAGAAGGCCGGTTCGCCGCGCACGCCCGGCGCGATGTCGGCGCCCAGCGGCAGCTCGGGCGCGCCATCCCAGTAGTAGGGGCCCTGCACGGTGGCCTCGGTGGTCTCGGTCGCGGGCAGCGCCTCGCCGTTCCTGCCGGCGCGCGCGGCGGCGCGCAGCTGGTCGAGCATCACCACCATCATCGAGGCGCCCAGCGTGTCCGACAGCAGGATGAACTCCTGGCGCTTGTCGTCGCAGGCCTGGCCGACGGCGGTGAGGAACTCGATGCCCGCCATCCATTCGTCGGGCTGCAGGTCGACCTCGCGGATGAAGGCGTGCAGGTGCTCGATCAGCGACTGCATGATGCGCGCGAAGCGCGGGTCGGCCGCGCCGTCCAGGCGCTGCAGCGCGGCCCGGGTCAGTTCGTCGGCGTTCGATGGGGTCATGGGGCTTGTCTCCGTTCTTTTCTTCTGGGGTGGGAATGCGTCAGCGCTGCCGCAGGCGCCGGCGTATGGGTTCGACGATCGCCGCGTTGTCGGCGCCCAGCACCGGCGGCGCCGTGACCTCGAGCGCGCGCTCGCCGTCGAAGCTCACGGGCGAGCGGATGGTGCGCCAGTCGCCGCCCTCGGGATGGGGCGCGCTGACCTCGAGCTGCAGGTGGCGCGCCTGCGGGTCCTCCATGGCCTCGCGCGTGTCGTACATGGGCGCATGCGGCACGTCCTCGGCCTCGAGCCGCGCGCACCAGTCGGCGCGCGTGCGCGCGCGGAACAGGCCGTCGAGCAGCGCGATCAGGTCGTTCTGGTGCGCGATGCGGCCTTCGCGCGTGGCGAAGCGGGCGTCCTGGAACAGCTCGGGCCGCTCGATCGCGTTGGCCAGGCCCTGCCAGAACTTCTCGGGCGAGGACATGTGCAGCGCGATCCACAGGCCGTCGGCGCACTCGAGCACGTACGACTGCGAGACGCTGGGCCGGCTGAACGGACCCATGATCTCGTTCTCGGAGAAGTAGTGCGTGAAGGCGTCGAGGTTGAAGTGGCACATGGCCTCGAGCATCGAGACCTCGACCTTGCGGCCCTGGCCGGTGCGCCCGCGCTCGACCAGCGCGCCGAGCACGCCGTAGGCCGCGTAGAAGCCGGTCATCGCGTCGGCCACGGCCGGGCCCACCACGCGCGGATTGGCCGGGTTCACCAGCAGCTTGAGGAAGGCGCTGGCCGCCTGCGCCACCGTGTCGTAGGCCGGGCGCGCCGCGGCCGGGCCGGTCTGGCCGAAGCCGCTGATGGCGCAGTAGATCAGCCGCGGATTGAGTTCGCGCAGCCGCGTCTCGCCCGCGCCCAGCCGCTCGGCCGCGCCGGGGCGGAAGTTCTGGATGTAGACGTCCGAGTCCTTCACCAGCTCGTCGAACACCGCCGCGTCCTCGGCCAGCTTGGGGTTGAGCGTGACGCTGCGCTTGTTGCGGTTGTAGGTCTGGAAGTGCGGGCTGTAGAGCCCGCCGCGGAACGAACGGAACGGATCGCCGCTGCCGGGCTGCTCCACCTTGACCACCTCGGCGCCGAGGTCGGCCAGGAACATGCCGGCCGCCGGCCCGGTGATGAACGTGCCTTGCTCCAGCACCTTGATGCCGCTGAGGACCTTGTGCACTCGTGTGTCTCCTGCTGTCGTGTCATGCCCTCGCGGGATGGGAGCGAACTCTATGCAGGCGGCCCGTTTTTTAACAATGATGGTTTTGCATGGATACCATCGATGGCATCGATCATTCGACGCAACGGAAGGCCTCCATGGAACTGCGGCACCTGCGCTACTTCAGCGCCCTGGCGGGCTCGCTCAACTTCACGCGCGCGGCCGAGCGGCTGCACGTCACGCAGTCCACGCTGTCGCACCAGATCAAGCAGCTCGAGGAGGAGCTGGGCCGGCCGCTGTTCGACCGCATCGGCAAGCGCGTGGCGCTGACCGAGGCCGGCGAGGCCTTCCTGCACCACGCCACGCGCGCGCTGCAGGAGATCGACCGCGGCCTCGGCGCGCTGCGCGAGGACCCGCAGGAGGCGGCCGGCGAGCTGCGCATCGGCTCCACCCACACCTTCAACCTCGGCTTCATTCCCGACTGCATCGCGGGCTTCCAGCAGCGCTATCCGCGCGTGCGCGTGAGGGTCGACGAGCTCGCGGCCGACCTGATCGGCCAGCGGCTGCAGCAGGGCACGCTCGACCTCGGCATCGCCTACCGCCCGGCCCAGCCCGGGCCGCTGCAGTTCGAGCCGCTCTACAACGAGGAGATGGTGCTGGTGGTGGCGCACGACCATCCGCTGGCGCGGCGCAAGCGCCTGCGCATGGTCGAGCTGCACCGGCTGCCGATGGCGCTCTTGCCCGCGAGCTTCGCCACGCGGCAGATGCTCGACGAGTGCTTCCGCTCCTGCGGCGCCGAGCCGCAGGTGGTGGCCGAGATCAACACGCTGGCGCCGATCATGGGCCTGGTGGCGAAGACGCGGCTCGCGGCCATCGTCTCGGCCAACGCGGTGCTGCCGAACTCGGGGCTCGCGACCGTGCGGCTCGAGAGCCCGACGCCGGTGCGCACGCCCGGCATGCTGTGGGCACCGAAGGCGCGCGAGGCGGCGCCCACGCGCGCCTTCGCGGCCATCGTGCGCAAGATGGCGTTCCGCACCAGCATGCTCGAGCGCAGCGACGGCTAGCCAACGACTGGCACCATTTGCAACCGCTGTGGCGCGCATTGCTACCTTCCGCGCCTTGTGTACCAGGCAGGCCGGGCCCATCTGCCGGACAATGGATTTTGCTTTTCCATCCTCCCGCGACACCAGAGACAAGCCATGAAACTCCCCACCCGCGTCCAGATCGTCGACGTCGGCCCGCGCGACGGGCTGCAGAACGAGAAGCAGCCGGTTTCGGCCGAGACCAAGATCGGCCTGGTGCATCGGCTGCAGGAGGCCGGCCTCGAGGAGATCGAGGTCACCAGCTTCGTGAGCCCGAAGTGGGTGCCGCAGATGGCCGACAACGCCGAGGTGATGCACGGCATCCAGCGCAAGGCCGGCGTGCGCTATTCGGTGCTCACGCCCAACCTGAAGGGCTTCGAGGCCGCCATCGCCGCGCCGCGCGAGGAATGGCCCGACGAGATCGTGGTGTTCGGCGCCGCGAGCGAGGCCTTCAGCCAGAAGAACATCAACTGCTCGATCGCCGAGAGCATCGAGCGCTTCGCGCCCGTGGTGGCCGCGGCGCTCGACAAGGGCATCCGCGTGCGCGGCGCGATGTCGTGCACGGTCGGCTGCCCCTACGAAGGCGAGATCGCCCCGGCCAAGGTCGGCTACCTCGCGCAGCTGATGAAGGGCATCGGCGTGCAGCGCGTCGACGTGGCCGACACCATCGGCGTGGGCACGCCGCGCAAGGTGCAGGCGGCGATGGAGGCCACGCTGGCCCACTTCGGCGTCGACGCGATCTCCGGCCACTTCCACGACACCTACGGGCAGGCGCTGGTCAACACGCTGGCGGCGCTCGAGCTGGGCGTGTGGAATTTCCAGTCCTCCTCGGCCGGCCTCGGCGGCTGCCCCTATGCCAAGGGCGCGACCGGCAACGTGGCGACCGAGGACGTGGTCTACATGCTGCACGGCATGGGCATCGAGACCGGCATCGACCTCGACAAGCTGATCGACGCCGGCGTCTACATCAGCGAGGCCCTGGGCCGCGAGCCGAACTCGCGCGCCTCGAAGGCGATCCGCACCAAGCGCGCGGGCTGAGCGTCGTCAGCGCCCGAAGGCGCGCAGACCGAGCAGCACCACCACCGCCACGGCCAGCAGCACCGTGGTGCATTGCCAGAACAGCACCGGCCGGCGCTCGATCAGCGCCGGCGCTCGCGCGCGCAGGAACTCGGCGCCCGGTGACTGCAGGTCGTGCGCGAACTCCGACACCGCCTGCTGCCGCTTCGCGGGCTGCGGATGCAGCGCCTTCTGCAGCACCGCGTCGACCCAGGCCGGCAGCTCGGGCCGGAACTGGCGCAGCGGCACATAGCGCAGGCGATGGGCATCGGCCGTGCCGCGGATGCGCGAAGCCTGCAGCCCGTAGGGCAGCTGCCCGCTCAGCATGCGGTAGGCGATCACGGCCAGCGAGAACAGGTCGGAGCGCGCCGTGCCGCCCTGGCCCGTGAAGTACTCGGGCGCGGTGTACTGCGGCGTGCCCTCGATCGCGAGCGCGCGCGGCTCGCCGCCGCCGTCGTCGAGCCCGGCCACGTGGGTGGCGCCCAGGTCGATCAGCTTGACCGTGCCCGCGCGGTCGATCATCGCGTTCTCGGGCCGCAGGTCCTGGTGCAGCATCTCCTTGCCGTGCATCGCCTGCAGGCCGCGCGCGAGCTGCGCGACGATGGCGCGCACGCTGTCGAGCGAGGGCCGCGGATGGTCGACCATCCACTGTGCGAGCGTCTGGCCCTCCACGTATTCCATCGCCACGAACAGGTGGCCGCGCGTGCGTTCCAGCGGCCAGGCCTTGAGCACGTGCGGGCTGTCGATGCGCCGCGCCACCCATTCCTCGAGCACGAAGCGGTCGAGGTAGGCGGCGTCCTCGCGCAGGTCCACCGAGGGCAGCTTCAGCACCGCGGGGCGGCCGCTGGCGTCGTCGGTGGCGAGGTAGACATGGCTGCGCGAACTCAGGTGGATCTCGCGCACCAGCGTGAAGCCCTCGAAGCGGTCGCGCGGCGCCAGCGCTGGCGGCAGCGCGAGCCCTTCGCGCTCGAGCGCCGGCGCCGGCGCATCGGGCGCGGGCAGCTCGTCGATGCGCAGCAGTTGCACGGTGGCATCGTCCTGGCCGCCGCGCGCGCGGGCGATCTGCACCAGGCGCTGCGCGGCCGCGTCGAGGTCGCCGGCGCAGCGCGCCAGTGCGTCGTTGACGGCGGCGGCATCGAGGTGCGCATGCGCGCCATCGGTGGCCAGCAGGTAGACCTCGCCGGCCTCGGCCTCCCAGCAGCGGTAGTCGATCTCGACGTTGGGGCCCGCGCCCAGCGCGCGGCCCAGGTACGACTCCACCGACGAGACATGCACGCGGTGGTCGTCGGTGAGCTGCTCGAGCGCGCTCGCGTGCACGCGGTAGATGCGCGCATCGCCCACGTGCAGCAGGTGCAGCTCGCGGCCCTTGAGGATCAGCGCGCTGAAGGTGCAGACGTAGCCGCTGTCCTTGTCGAAGCGCGCGTCGCTGCGCATGGTCTGCGCATGCAGCCAGGAATTGGTGGCGCCCAGCACGCGCTGCGCCGCGCGGCGCACCGACCAGGCATCGGAGGTGGCGTAGTAGTCCTCGAGGAAGCCGCGCACGGCCGCCGCACTCGCGACCTGGCTCACGCGGCTCGAGCCGATGCCGTCGGCCAGCGCGAGCGCGATGCCCTTGGCGGCGCGCAGCGACCCCTCGGGCAGCATCGCGCCATGGAAGTCCTGGTTGACCGCCGACCCGACGCCGGCCAGCGAGTGCTGGCCCAGCGTGACGCGCGGCGGGCGCCCGGCGGCCATGGGCGCGCGATCAGCCCGCGACGCGCTTGGGCGCCGTCTTGTAGTGCGTGGCGTAGAGCGTGAGGCCGACGAAGCTCAGGCCGCCGACCAGGTTGCCGATCACCGTGGGCAGCTCGTTCCAGATCAGGTAGTCCATCAGCGTGAACTTGCCGCCGAGCATCAGGCCGGTGGGGAACAGGAACATGTTGACGATCGAATGCTCGAAGCCCATGTAGAAGAAGATCATCACCGGCATCCACATGCCGATCGCCTTGCCCGAGACGGTGGTCGACATCATGGCCGCGACCACGCCGGTCGACACCATCCAGTTGCACATCACGCCGCGGATGAACAGCGTCAGCATGCCGGCCGCGCCGTGCGCGGAGTAGCCGACCGTGCGGCCCTCGCCGATGTGGCCGAGCCGCTCGCCGATCGCGTTGGGCGCCTCGCTGAAACCGAAGGTGAAGATGATCGCCATGAACACCGCGACCGTGAGCGCGCCCGCGAAGTTGCCGACGAACACCAGGCCCCAGTTGCGCATCACGCCGCCCCAGGTGGCACCGGGGCGCTTGTCGAGCACCGCGAGCGGCGCCAGCGTGAAGACGCCGGTCAGCAGGTCGAAGCCCAGCAGGTACAGCATGATGAAACCGACCGGGAACAGCATCGCGCCGACCAGCGCATTGCCGGTGTTGACCGTGATGCTGACCGCGAAGGCCGCGGCCAGCGCGAGGATGGCGCCGGCCATGAACGAACGGATCAGCGTGTCGCGCGTGGACATGAGCAGCTTGGATTCGCCGGCATCGACCATCTTGGTGACGAACTCGGCGGGGGCTAGATAGGCCATGGGGATCCTTGGGAAGAAATGGAATGCCGGGGAAGAAGGGGGATGAGGCTCAGGCCAGCGCGACCAGCACGCGGCCCTCGTGCTCGCGCACCGCATGCGCGCGCACCGAGTGCTCGGGCGCCTCGAGGCATTCGCCGCTGCGCAGGTCGAAGTGGTTCTTGTAGAGCGGCGAGGCGACCACGACGCGGTCGCCGAGGCTGCCGACCAGCCCGCGCGAGAGCACGCTGGCGCCGGCCTTCGGGTCGACGTTGTCGATGGCGTAGAGCGTGGCCTCCCGGCCGACGCGGAAGATCGCCACGTGCACGCCCTCGACCAGCGCGCACACGCCGGTGTCGGGCAGGATGTCGGTGGCCGCGCACACGGCGGTCCAGTGCAGGTCTTGCTGGGTCATGGGGCTTCCTCTTTCGTTGTGCTTCAGGCCATCGAGACGTCGGCCGCCTCGCTGCGTTCCTCGGCGCGCGCCGGCCGCTTCTGGCCGCGCTCGCTCACGAACACGATGTGCTCGTCGGGCTTGTCGCTGTTGACGAAGGAGCGGAAGCGCTGGCGCGTGGCCGGGTCGTTGACGGCGGTCTTCCACTCGCACTGGTAGGTGTCGACCACGGCCTGCATCTGGGCCTCGAGCTCGGCGTGGAGGCCCAGCGTGTCCTGCAGCAGCACGCCCTTGAGGTAGTCGAGGCCGCCCTCGAGACTCTCGCGCCAGGTGCTGGTGCGCTGCAGCCGGTCGGCGGTGCGCACGTAGAACATCAGGAAGCGGTCGATGAGGCGGATCAGCTCGGCCTTCGACAGGTCGCTCGCGAGCAGCTCGGCATGGCGCGGCTTCATGCCGCCGTTGCCGCAGACGTAGAGGTTCCAGCCCTTGTCGGTGGCGATCACGCCCACGTCCTTGCCCTGCGCCTCGGCGCATTCGCGCGTGCAGCCCGAGACGCCGAACTTGATCTTGTGCGGCGCGCGCAGACCCTTGTAGCGGTTCTCGAGCTCGACCGCGAGGCCCACGCTGTCGTCCACGCCGTAGCGGCACCAGGTCGAGCCGACGCAGCTCTTCACCGTGCGCAGCGACTTGCCGTAGGCATGGCCCGACTCGAAGCCGGCCGCGATCAGTTCCTCCCAGATCGCGGGCAGCTGCTCGACGCGCGCGCCGAACATGTCCACGCGCGCGCCGCCGGTGATCTTGGTGTAGAGGCCGTACTTCTTCGCCACCTGGCCGACCGCGATCAGCCCGTCGGGCGTGACCTCGCCGCCCGGCATGCGCGGCACCACCGAATAGGTGCCGTCCTTCTGGATGTTGCCGAGGAAGTAGTCGTTGCTGTCCTGCAGCGCGGCCAGGTCCTTCTTGAGCACGAACTCGTTCCAGCACGAGGCGAAGATGCTCGCGGCCACGGGCTTGCAGATATCGCAGCCCAGGCCCTTGCCGTGTTTCGCGAGCAGGTCGGCGAAGCTGCGGATCTCGCCCACGCGGATCAGGTGGTAGAGCTCCTGGCGCGAATAGGGGAAGTGCTCGCAGAGGTGGTTGTCGACGGCCATGCCGCGCCTGGCCATCTCCATCTTCATGACCTGCGTGACCAGCGGCACGCAGCCGCCGCAGGTGGCGCCGGCCTTGGTGCAGGCCTTCATCGCGGCCGGGGTGCAGGCGCCCTGGCCCACGGCCTCGCAGATCCGGCCCTTGCTGACGTCGTTGCACGAGCAGATCTGGGCGCTGTCGGGCAGGGCCTCGACGCCCAGGCCCGGCTTGGCCTTGCCGTCGCTCGAGGGCAGGATCAGGAATTCGGGATCCTCGGGCAGCGCGATGCCGTTGAGCGCCATCTGCAGCAGGGTGCCGTATTCGGCGGCATCGCCCACCAGCACTGCGCCGAGCAGCAGCTTGCCGTCCTCGCTGACGACGATCTTCTTGTAGACCTTCTTGCGCTCGTCGATGAACTGGTAGGCGCGCGACTTCGGCGTCCTGCCGTGCGCATCGCCGATGCTCGCCACGTCCACGCCCATCAGCTTGAGCTTGGTGCTCATGTCGGCGCCGGTGAAGGCGGCCTCGTGCTCGCCCGCGATGTGGCGCGCCGCCACGCGCGCCATGTCGTAGCCGGGCGCGACCAGGCCGAAGGTCTGCTCGTTCCACGAGGCACATTCGCCGATCGCGTAGACGTTGCGGTCGCTGGTGCGGCAATGGTCGTCGACCGCCACGCCGCCGCGCGGACCCACGGCCAGCAGGCACTGGCGCGCGAGCTCGTCGCGCGGGCGGATGCCGGCCGAGAACACGATCATGTCGGTCTCGAGGTAACTGCCGTCGGCGAACACCATGCGGTGGCGCGCGGCGGCGCCGTCGACGATCTCCACCGTGTTGCGGCCGGTGTGCACGTGCAGGCCCAGCGCCTCGATGCTCTCGCGCAGCGCGCGGCCGCCGCCTTCGTCGACCTGCACCGCCATCAGCCGCGGCGCGAACTCCACCACGTGGGTCTCGAGGCCCATGTCGCGCAGTGCCTTCGCGCATTCGAGGCCGAGCAGGCCGCCGCCCACCACCACGCCGCTGCGCGAGCGCGCGCCGCATTCCTTCATCGCCTCGAGGTCCTCGATGGTGCGGTAGACGAAGCAGTTGGGCCGGTCGCGGCCCGGCACCGCGGGCACGAAGGGGAAGGAGCCGGTGGCCAGCACCAGCTTGTCGTAGGCCACGACTTCGCCGTCGGCCGTGGTGACGGTGTTGTTGCGGCGCTCGACCGCCACCGCGCGCGCCGCGAGGCGCAGCGTGAAGCCGCTGCGCTCGAAGAAGCCGGGCTCGACCAGCGAGAGGTCTTCGGCCGTCTTGCCCGCGAAGAATTCGGACAGGTGCACCCGGTCGTAGGCCGGCCGGGGCTCCTCGCACAGGACGGTGACTTCCGCGCCGGGAATGCCGAGCGCATGGAGCTGCTCGAGGAACTTGTGGCCGACCATGCCGTGGCCGATGACTGCGATTTTCATGCTGAGGTCCTGCGGGGGCAGCCGGTCCTCGAGGGCGGGCCACCAAGGCTGTCGGACGACAGCGGCAGGAGGCCTCCGCGACGGAACGGATGCGAGTAATCGGATGGACAAACGAATCCGGCGGCTCATCGCCATCGGGTCGTTCGAACCCCGCCGTCGTTAGCGGAGGCACTGCGGACCCACCCAGGCCGGGAGGTCCGCGACGAGGTTCAGCAATATCCATGCCGCCCCAAAAGACCGGCCGCGGCCCGCGCGTGCACCGGAATCGCACCCGAATCGGCGCGGCGGCGGTGCCGCGTTCTCCGCATTGGTGCGGTGCCGCAGGCTTTTTCGTATGCTCGGGAGCCTGCAACGCGGGGCACGCGCCCCCACGAACCTCCGAAGACCCAAGCCATGTGCGGCTCCGAACTCCATTCCCTTCCCGACGGTGTCCAGCGCGTTGCGCGCGTGCTCCAGGACGCCGGCCATCCGCATGCGCCGCGCATGCTCGACGACGCCTGCCGCACCGCGCAGCAGGCGGCCGACGCGCTCGGCATCGCGGTCGGCCAGATCGCCAAGAGCATCATCTTCCGGCGCAAGAGCGACGAGGTCGCGGTGCTGGTCATCACCTCGGGCGACCGGCGCGTCGACGAGAAGAAGGTCGATGCGATCGTCGGCAAGACCGGCCGCGCCGACGCCGACTTCGTGAAGGCGCGCACCGGCTTCACCATCGGCGGCGTGTCGCCCGTGGGCCATGTGACCAAGCCGGTGGTACTGATCGACCGCGAGCTGTTCCGCTTCGAGGAGATCTGGGCCGCCGCGGGCCATCCGCACGCGGTGTTCCAGCTGCGCCCGCACGACCTCGAGACGCTCACGGGCGCACCGGTGGCCGACGTGGTGGTGGCCGCGGCGTGAACGTCGCCGAAGCGCAGGCCCTGGCCGACCGCGCCGCCGACCTGCGCGAGCGGGCCGAGCCGGTGCCCTCGCCCTGCAGCTCGGTGTGCCGCATGGACCGGCTCAGCGGCTTCTGCGAGGGCTGCCTGCGCACCATCCCCGAGATCGCGGGCTGGAGCCGCATGGAGGACGACGAGCGGCGGCAGGTCTGGCGCGCGATAGAGTGGCGGGCCCGGGCCGGCATCTGGCGCGCCCCGGCCATCGGAGACATCGACGCATGAAGCACATCGACTTCTACCTGGACTTCATCTCGCCCTATGCCTATCTCGCGTTCGAGCAGCTGCCGCAGGCGCTCGAGGGCCTGAGCTGCAGCGTGGACTACCGCCCGGTGCTGCTGGGCGCGGTGCTCAAGGCGCACGGCCAGCTCGGGCCGGCCGAGATTCCCGCCAAGCGCGGCTGGACCTACCGCCACGTGCTGTGGCTGGGCCACCAGCACGGCATCGAGATCGCGATGCCGGCCTCGCATCCCTACAACCCGCTCGCGCACCTGCGGCTCGCGCTCTCCACCTCCGACGACGGCCGCGTGAGCCGGCTGGTGGCCGAGACCGTGTTCCGCCATGTCTGGCGCGGCGGCCTCGAGGCGGCCGATCCCGCGCGGCTGGCCGCGCTCACCGCGCAACTGCAACCGCGTCGCGATGCCGGCAGCGACGAGAGCAAGGCCCTGCTCCAGCGCAACACCGCGGACGCGATCGCGCTCGGCGTGTTCGGCACGCCCGCCTATGCGGTCGACGGCCGGCTGTTCTGGGGCTTCGACGGCCTCGCGATGCTGCGCGCCTACCTCGCGGGCGATGCCTGGTTCGATGGCCCGCAATGGGCCGAGGCCGACCAGCGTCCGGCCCTGCTGCGCAGCAGCAAAAACTGAGCATCTTCAGCACCGACGCTGCATTTCTTACAGGCTGAAACGGGCGTCGAGGGTTTCACCTTAATCCGTAAGCGCCCGTTCAGTTTCGCGAAAGGCTCGGGTCAGTCGCGCCTCCAAGAATGCCCCACGGTCCCGAATTCGGGCGCCGCATGAACGCATACACAGGAGACGATCAATGGCAGCCACACTAGATTCACGGGGAGTGCCGCATCCGGCCCCCCGGCCCATGTCGGCGGAGGAGAAGAAGGTCATCTTCGCTTCTTCGCTGGGAACCGTGTTCGAGTGGTACGACTTCTACCTCTACGGTTCGCTCGCGGCGATCATCGCGAAGCAGTTCTTCAGCGGCCTCGATGCGGGCGCGGCCTTCATCTTCGCGCTGCTGGCCTTCGCGGCCGGCTTCCTGGTGCGTCCGTTCGGCGCCATCGTGTTCGGCCGGCTCGGCGACATGATCGGGCGCAAGTACACCTTCCTGGTCACGATCCTGATCATGGGCCTGTCGACCTTCATCGTCGGCCTGCTGCCCAGCTACGCGACCATCGGCGTCGCGGCGCCGGTGATCCTGATCGCGCTGCGCATGCTGCAGGGCCTCGCGCTCGGCGGCGAGTACGGCGGTGCCGCCACCTACGTGGCCGAGCACGCGCCGCACGGCAAGCGCGGTGCCTACACCTCGTGGATCCAGACCACGGCCACGCTCGGCCTGTTCCTGAGCCTGATCGTGATCCTGGGCGTGCGCGAAGGCCTGGGCGAAGCGGTGTTCAACGACTGGGGCTGGCGCATTCCGTTCCTGGTCTCGATCCTGCTGCTGGGCATCTCGGTGTGGATTCGCCTGTCGCTGTCGGAATCGCCGGCGTTCCAGCGCATGAAGGCCGAGGGCAAGACCTCGAAGGCGCCGCTGGCCGAATCCTTCGGCCAGTGGAAGAACCTGAAGATCGTGATCCTGGCGCTGGTGGGCCTGACGGCCGGCCAGGCCGTGGTCTGGTACTCGGGCCAGTTCTACGCGCTCTTCTTCCTGACCGCGCAGCTCAAGGTCGATGCGACCACCGCCAACCTGATGATCGCCGCCGCGCTGCTGCTGGGCACCCCGTTCTTCGTGGTCTTCGGCACGCTGTCGGACAAGATCGGCCGCAAGCCGATCATCATGGCCGGCTGCCTGCTGGCCGTGGTGACCTACTTCCCGGTCTTCAAGATGCTGACCGAGGCCGCCAACCCCGACCTCGCCAAGGCCCAGGCCACCGCCGGCGTGACCGTGACCGCCGACCCCGCGACCTGCTCGTTCCAGGGCAACCCGGTGGCGCGCGAGATCGACTTCCGCAGCTCCTGCGACATCGCCAAGCGCTACCTGGTGCAGAACTCGGTGAGCTACGAGAACGTGGCCGGCGCGCCGGGCTCGAAGGCCGTCGTGAAGATCGGCGACAAGACGGTGGAAGCACCGATCGGCAACGTCGTGAACCTCAAGTTCGACGAGGCCTCGGCCAAGGAGATCGCCGCCTTCAAGAAGGGCGTGGCCGAAGACCTGAAGATCGCGGGCTACCCGGCCAAGGCCGACCCCGCGAAGATGAACAAGGTGCTGACGGTGCTGCTGCTGTTCTGGCTGGTGCTGCTGGTGACCATGGTCTACGGGCCGATCGCCGCGATGCTGGTCGAGCTGTTCCCCACGCGCATCCGCTACACCTCGATGAGCCTGCCATACCACATCGGTAACGGCTGGTTCGGCGGCCTGCTGCCGACCACCGCCTTCGCCATCGTGGCCTCGACCGGCAACATGTACAACGGCCTCTGGTACCCGATCATCATCGCGTTCATCACGCTGGTGATCGGCACGCTGTTCATCCGCGAGACCAAGGACGTGGACATCTACGCCCACGACTGAGCGCCGCGGCGCCATCGAACAGAGAGGAGGGCGCCGCGCGCCCTCCGTTCAACAAAGAGGCTTCATGCCGACCCTCGGCATGAGGCCTTTTTCTTGAACCCCGCATTACCCATCTCAGGAGACAGAACCCATGTGGAAAATCGCAGTCGGCTTCGCCATCTTCGCGGCCATCGCGCTGTACGTGATCTCGAAGGCCGGCGACAAGGTCGACATGTCGGGCGAGAAGCACGGCGTGACGCACGAAACGGCGCCTGCGGCGCCCGCGGCTGCGGCGAGCGCGCCGAAGTAAATCTCCGAAGCGCTGCCTAGCGCTTGAAGCGGCCGTCGCTCACGATCGAGAGGTCGACGTATTCGATGCCGGTGTGATCGGTCGGCGAATACGAGATATCGAGCCCGCCGCCCGGGTCGTACTGGAAGGCATTGAGCGTGGCCAGCAGCCGCGCGCGCGTGGGCTTGGGCCCGGTGCGGCGCAGCGCCTCCACCAGCACCTTGGTCGCGACGAAGCCTTCGAGCAGCGCGGGCGACAGCTCCTCCTGCCCCTTGGCCTTGGCGAGCGCCAGGGCCTCCTTGATCAGCGGGTTGCCGAACGAGCGCTCGTAGGGGAACACCTGCGTGACGATCACGCCGCGGCTCGCGCTGCCGAGGTCCTTGATGAAGCCCGAGGCCGCGTTGTTCGACAGCGTGACCACCTGCGCGGCCGAGCCCGCGGCGCGCAGCGCCTTCACGCCATCGGACACCGAGGTGCCCGAGCCGATCCACAGCACGGCCTGCGCATTGGCCTCGACCAGCTTCGGCACGATGGCCGCGAAGTCGGGCTTGTTGCGGTCGGCCAGCGCGATCACCACCGGCTTGAGGTTGGCCTTCTCGAAGCCGCGGTTCGCGCCCTCGAGCCCGTCCTTGCCGAAGGAGTCGTCGGCCTGCACCACCGCGATGCGCTGGATGCCCGTGGTCTGCAGGTGCACCACCGCCTTCTCGGCCTCGCGCTGGTAGGTGGAACGCACGTTGAAGATGTTCTTCTGCACCGGCTTGTGCAGCGCCATCGCGCCGGTCGAGGGGCCGACCAGCGGCACGCCGTGCTTGTCGAGCAGCGGGATCACCGCGAGCGTGTTGGGCGTGCCGCGGTTGAGCAGCAGCGCGACCACCTTCCTGTCCTCGATCAGGATGCGCGAGTTCTCGAGCGAGCGCTTGGCGTCGAGGCCGTCGTCCATGCGGATGACCTCGATCTGCTCGCCGTTGATGCCGCCCTGGGCATTCACCTGGTCGATGACCAGCTGCGAGCCCATGATCGTTTCCTTCACGCTGGCCGCCACCGGTCCCGACAGGTCGGCCGACTGGCCGATCACGATCTGGGCCGAGGCGCCGGTCGCCGCGAGTGCGAGCAGCAAGGCGGCGGCGCGCAGGCGCGGGTTGCTTTTCTTCTTCTTCATCGACAAAACCTTTCCCGTCGGGATTCGTGTCCATGTCAGCAAATGCAATTATGTGTAGCCAGACGTGACATGCGATTCCTCGTGCAAACCCTGTCAAACCGTTGTTTGCAAAAGCAAAAAGCCGGGCACGCGGCCCGGCTTGGTCAAGGGGGAAGGGCGGCGCTTCAGCGCTTGAAGCGGCCCTCGCTGATGATCGCGAGGTCGGCGAAATCGATGCCGCTGTGGTCCTGCGGCGAGTAGCTGACCTCGAGGCCGCCGAGGTCGTAGTCGCGCAGGCCGTCGAGCGCGGCCACCACGCGGGCGCGCGTGGGCTTGGGGCCGGCGCGGCGCAGCGCCTCCACCAGCACCTTGGCCGAGGCGAAGCCCTCGAGCGCCGCGGGCGAGAGCTCGTTCTGGCCCTTGGCCTTCGCGAGCGCGATCGCCTCCTTCACCATCGGGTAGCTGATCGAGCGCTCGCTCGGGAACACCTGCGTGACCACCACGCCGCGGCTGGCCTCGCCGAGCTGCTTGATGAAGCCCGAGGAAGCGTTGTTCGACAGCGTGACCACCTGCGCCGCCGAGCCGGCCGCGCGCAGCGCCTTGATGCCGTCGACCACCGCGCTGCCCGAGCCGATCCACAGCACCGCCTGCGCCTTGGCCTGGACGATGGCGGGCACGATGGCCGCGTAGTCGGGCTTGTCGCGGTCGGCCGGCACGGTGGCCGCGGGCTGGGCCTTGGCCTTGCCGAAGCCGGTCATCGCGCCCTCGAGCGCGTCGGCGCCGAAGGAGTCGGTCACGTGCACGACCGCGATGCGCACCATGCCGATGGTCAGCAGGTGCTGCACCGCCTTCTCGGCCTCGCGCTGGTAGGTGGCGCGCACGTTGAACACGTTCCGCTGCACCGGCTTGTGCAGCACCATCGCGCCGGTGGAAGGCCCGATCAGCGCCACGCCGTGCTTGTCGAGCCAGGGAATGATGGCCTGCGAATGCGGCGTGCCGCGGCTCATGAAGAGCGCGAGCACCTTCCTGTCCTCGATCAGCGCGCGGCCGTTCTCGCCCGCGCGCTTCACGTCGAAGCCGTCGTCGAGCCGGACCACCTCGATCTTCTCGCCGTGCACGCCGCCCTGCGCGTTGGCGGCATCGATCACGAGCTGCGCGCCGCCGATGGTCTCGTTGACGCTGGCGGCCACCGGGCCGGTCATGCCGGCGGTCTGGCCGATCAGCAGCTGCGCCTGCGCGGGCAGCAACAGCAGCGCACCGAGCGCGATCAGGACCGCGCGCAGGCGGCCGTGCTTCTTCGTCATGTGGTCGTCCCCCGTTGTCGATGGCGTCGCCACCGTTGCAAACCAACGCCTTATTTGTTTCCAAAAGTATTCCGAAGGCCATTCGGACAAACCCCTGCGACCGCACCGACCTTGTGACGCAGTGCACGGGAGCGTCATGGACCACTCCCTAGAATGTTTGCCCCACCCCCAAGGCACTCATGACACAGGGCTCCATCCGCATCCGTGGCGCACGCCAGCACAACCTCCAGAATCTCGACCTCGACATCCGCACCGGCGAGATGACCGTGGTCACCGGGCCCAGCGGCTCGGGCAAGTCGAGCCTCGTGTTCGACACCCTGTACGCCGAGGGCCAGCGGCGCTACGTCGAGACCTTCTCCGCCTACGCGCGCCAGTTCCTCGACCGCATGGACAAGCCGGCGGTCGACAAGGTCGAGGGCGTGCCGCCCGCGATCGCCATCGACCAGACCAACCCGGTGCGCTCCTCGCGCTCCACGGTCGGCACGATGACCGAGCTCAACGATCACCTGAAGCTGCTCTACGCACGCGCGGCCGACCTGTTCGACCGCGAGACCGCGCTGCCGGTGCGCCACGACTCGCCCGACAGCATCTATGCGCAGATCGTCGAACGCGCGGCGGCCGCGGGCGATCCGCGGCTGGTCGTGACCTTCCCGGTCGAGCTGCCCGCGAGCACCACGGCCGACGAGGTCACGCAGTGGCTGTCGGCCAGCGGCTTCACGCGCGTTCAGTCCGAGCGCGAGGTGGCCACGCCCACCGGGCCGCGCAAGGTGCTCGACGTGGTGGCCGACCGCTTCCGCGCCTCGAGCGCCGAGCGCTCGCGCGTGGTGGAGGCGATCGAGGTCGCGCTCAAGCGCGGCAGCGGGCGCGTGACGGTGCATGCGACGGGCGCCGAGGAGAACGCGCCGACCGATGTATGGAAGTTCTCGACCGGCCTGCACTGCCCCGAGAGCGACATCCGCTACGGCGACCCGATCCCGTCGATGTTCTCGTTCAACTCGGCCGTCGGCGCCTGCGACACCTGCCGCGGCTTCGGCCGCGTGATCGGCGTCGACCTCGGCCTCGTGATCCCGAACGACAAGCTCACCCTGCGCGCGGGCGCGATCAAGACCATCCAGACCCCGGCCTGGAAGGAGGCGCAGGACGACCTCATGCGCCACGCCGAGGCCGCCGGCATTCCGCGCGACACGCCGTGGAACAAGCTGACCGCCGAGCAGAAGCACTGGGTGATCGAGGGCACGCCCAACTACAAGGAGGGCAACTGGAACAAGCAGTGGTACGGCATCCGCCGCTTCTTCGGCTACCTCGAGAGCAAGGCCTACAAGATGCACATCCGCGTGCTCTTGTCGAAGTACCGCAGCTACACGCCGTGCCCCACTTGCGCGGGCGCGCGGCTCAAGCTCGAAAGCCTGCTGTGGCGCATCGGCAGCAAGGAAGACGCCGACGCGGTGTTGCCGCCCGAGAAGCGCTTCCTGCCGGTCGGCGTGAAGTGGACGCGCGCGCAGCTCGAGGCGCTGCCGGGCCTGTGCCTGCATGACCTGATGCTGTTGCCGATCGAGCGGCTGCGCCAGCTGTTCGACCGCATGACGACCGGCGGCGCCGCCGCGGCCGGCGAGACGCAGCGTCCGAGCGCGGCCGGCGAGGCCCAGGCGCTCAAGCTGCTGTTCGAGGAGATCACGACCCGGCTGCGCTACCTGCACGACGTCGGCATCGGCTACCTCACGCTCGACCGCCAGAGCCGCACGCTCAGCGGCGGCGAGGTGCAGCGCATCAACCTCACGACCGCGCTCGGCACCTCGCTGGTCAACACGCTGTTCGTGCTCGACGAGCCCAGCATCGGGCTGCATCCGCGCGACATGAACCGCATCACCGAGGCCATGCTGCGGCTGCGCGATGCGGGCAACACGCTGGTGGTGGTCGAGCACGACCCGGCCGTGATGCTGGCGGCCGACCGCGTGATCGACATGGGCCCGGGCCCCGGCGCGCGCGGCGGCCAGATCGTGTTCGACGGCAGCACCGACGCGCTGCGCGACGCCGACACGCTGACCGGCCAGTACCTGGGCGGGCGCAAGAAGATCGGCATGGGCTTCAAGCGGCTGGTCAGCGAGAACACGCACCGGCTCATCCTCGAGGGCGTGCGCGAGCACAACCTCAAGGACATCAGCGTGGAGTTCCCGCTCGCGCGCCTGGTCTGCGTGACCGGCGTCAGCGGCTCGGGCAAGTCGACGCTGGTGCAGGACGTGCTCGCGCCCGCGCTGATGCGCCACTTCGGCAAGGCCACCGAGACGCCCGGCGTGCACGACCGCCTGCTCGGCGCCGACCACCTCGGCGACGTGGTGTTCGTCGACCAGTCGCCGATCGGCAAGACCGCGCGTTCCAACCCCGCGAGCTACGTCGGCGCCTGGGACGCGATCCGCGAGATCTTCGCCACCGCGCCGATCTCGCGCCAGCGCGGCTACACCGCGAGCAAGTTCAGCTTCAACTCGGGCGACGGCCGCTGCCCCACCTGCGGCGGCTCGGGCTTCGAGCACGTCGAGATGCAGTTCCTCTCCGACGTCTACCTGCGCTGCCCCGACTGCGACGGCAAGCGCTATCGGCCCGAGATCCTCGAGGTGCGCATCGAGCGCCATGGCAGGAGCTACAACGTGGCCGACATCCTCGAGCTGACCGTGGCCGAGGCCGCGGCGCTGTTCGATGCCGACCGCGACGTTCTGCGCGTCTTGCAGCCGATCTCGGACGTGGGCCTCGACTACGTCAAGCTGGGCCAGCCCGTGCCCACGCTGTCGGGCGGCGAGGCGCAGCGCCTGAAGCTCGCGGGCTTCCTGGCCGAGGCCGCCAAGGGCGCGACCTCGAGCAAGCAGGCGGTGGCGCGCAAGGGCACGCTGTTCCTGTTCGACGAGCCCACCACCGGCCTGCACTTCGACGACATCGCGCGGCTCATGCGCGCGCTGCGCAAGCTGCTCGACGCCGGCCATTCGCTGATCGTGATCGAGCACAACCTCGACGTGATCCGCGCCAGCGACTGGTGCATCGACCTCGGCCCCGAAGGCGGCGAGGGCGGTGGCCAGGTGGTGGCCGAGGGCACGCCCGAGCAGCTGCGCGAGAACCGCGCCTCGCTCACGGGCGCCGCGCTGGCCGACTACGAGCTCGCGATCGGCCCCGGTGCCTACAAGGTGGCCGAGCGCGCGGCGCGCCGCTACATCGCGCAGGCCAAGAAGGCGCCGGGCGCCGACGCGGTCGAGATCGTGAACGCGCGCGAGCACAACCTCAAGAACCTCAGCGTCGACATCCCGCGCGGCAAGTTCAGCGTGGTCACGGGAGTGAGCGGTTCGGGCAAGTCCACGCTGGCCTTCGACATCCTGTTCAACGAGGGCCAGCGCCGCTATCTCGAATCGCTCAACGCCTATGCGCGCAGCATCGTGCAGCCCGCGGGCCGGCCCGAGGTCGATGCCGTCTACGGCATTCCGCCCACGGTGGCGATCGAGCAGCGCCTGTCGCGCGGCGGCCGCAAGAGCACGGTGGGCACCACCACCGAGGTCTGGCACTTCCTGCGCCTGCTGTTCGTGAAGCTCGGCGTGCAGCACTGCGTGAAGGACGGCGCGGCCGTGCAACCGCAGACGCCCGACAGCATTGCGGCGCAGCTGATGCGCAACTTCAAGGGCCAGCACATCGGCCTGCTCGCGCCGCTGGTGAGCAACCGCAAGGGCGTTTACACCGAGCTGGCCGACTGGGCGCGGCCGCGCGGCTTCACGCACCTGCGCGTCGATGGCGACTTCCTGCCGACCGCGGGCTTCCCGCGCATCGACCGCTTCAAGGAACACAGCATCGAGCTGCCGGTGGCCAGCCTCGACGTGCTGCCCACGAACGAGAACCAGCTGCGCGAGGCGCTCACGAAGGCGCTCGAGCACGGCAAGGGCGTGGTGCACGTGCTCAGCGAGATGGACGGCCTGCGCGCCGCCATGATGGCCGGCGTGACGGCCGCCGGCATCGGCCGCGTCAGCGTGTTCTCGACCCTGCGTGCCTGCCCGGTCTGCAGCACCAGCTATGCCGAGCTCGATCCGCGCCTGTTCAGCTACAACAGCAAGCACGGCTGGTGCCCCGACTGCGTGGGCACCGGCGTCAAGCTCAGCAAGGAGCAGCGCAAGATCTTCGACGACTCGGTGATGGCCGACGACCAGAAGGGACGCGAGCAGACCTTCGCCGAGCCCGACGCCGAGGACGTGGGCGACGTGGCCTGCCCGACCTGCAAGGGCACGCGGCTCAACCCCACCGCGCGCGCGGTGCTGTTCGGCGGCGGCGCGGTCCATGCGCATGTCGGCACGCCGGGCTGGGGCGAGGGCGGCATCGGCATCACCGAGCTCGCGCGCATGAGCGTGACCGACATCCGCACCTGGTTCGAGAACCTCTCGCTCTCGGGCCGCGAGGCCGAGATCGCGCGCGACCTGGTGCCCGAGATCAAGAGCCGGCTCGAGTTCCTCGAGGAGGTGGGCCTGGGCTACCTCACGCTCGACCGCGGCGCGCCCACGCTGTCCGGCGGCGAGGCGCAGCGCATCCGGCTCGCGGCGCAGCTCGGCAGCAACCTGCAGGGCGTGTGCTACGTGCTCGACGAGCCAACCATCGGCCTGCATGCGCGCGACAACCGCATCCTGCTCGACGCGCTGCACAAGCTCGGCGACAAGGGCAACACGCTGGTGGTGGTGGAGCACGACGAGGACACGATCCGCCGCGCCGACCACATCATCGACATCGGCCCGAGCGCCGGCAAGCGCGGCGGCCGCCTGGTGGCGCAGGGCGCGGTGGCCGACATCGAGCAGGCGGCCGAGTCGCAGACCGGCCGCTACCTGCGCGACGCGATCAAGCACCCGCTGCAGGCGCGCCGGCTCATTCCCTCGCCCGACCCGAAGGCGCCCGACAACGGCCAGTGGCTCACGGTGCGCGGCGCCGACATGCACAACCTGCAGGACGTGACGGTCACCGTGCCGCTGCAGCGGCTGGTGGTGGTCACGGGCGTGAGCGGCTCGGGCAAGTCCACGCTCGCGCGCGACGTGCTGCTGGCCAACGTGCAGGCGGTGGTGCAGCAGCGCAGCACCAAGGCCGGCCGCGACGCCGATGCCGCGGGCAAGCGCCCGGCCTGGGCTGGCTGCAAGGGCGTCGAGGGCTACCAGAGCGTGGACCGCGTGCTCGAGGTCGACCAGACCCCGATCGGCAAGACCCCGCGCAGCTGCCCCGCGACCTACATCGGCTTCTGGGACACCATCCGCAAGCTGTTCGCCGACACCCTCGAGGCCAAGGCGCGCGGCTACGGCCCGGCGCGCTTCAGCTTCAACACCGGCGAGGGCCGCTGCCCGGCCTGCGACGGCGCGGGCGTGCGCACCATCGAGATGAGCTTCCTGCCCGACGTGAAGGTGCCCTGCGAGGTCTGCCACGGCGCGCGCTTCAACCCCGAGACGCTGGCCGTGAGCTGGCGCGGCAAGAGCATCGGCGACGTACTGCAGATGGAGGTCGACGAGGCGGTCGAGTTCTTCGCGAGCATGCCCAACATCAGCCATCCGCTGCAGCTGCTCAAGGACGTGGGGCTCGGCTACCTGACGCTGGGCCAGCCCTCTCCCACGCTGTCGGGCGGCGAGGCGCAGCGCATCAAGCTGGTGACCGAACTGAGCAAGGTGCGCGACGACATCACGCGCCGCGGCCAGAAGGCGCCGCACACGCTCTACGTGCTCGACGAGCCGACCGTGGGCCTGCACATGGCCGACGTCGAGAAGCTGATCCACGTGCTGCACCGGCTGGTGAACGGCGGCCACAGCGTGGTGGTGATCGAGCACGACCTCGACCTGATCGCCGAGGCCGACTGGATCGTCGACCTCGGGCCCGAGGGCGGCAACGGCGGCGGCCGCGTGGTGGCGGCTGCTGCGCCCGAGGAAGTGGTGCGGCTGGGCACGCACACGGGCGTGGCGCTGGCGCCGGTGCTGGCGCGCTGAGGTTTTCTTCGGCCGGCACCAACGCCGGACGGTAGCCCCGAACCGTCGGGCGCGGGGGCTTGCCCCTGCGCTCGACGCGGTCGGGGCCCCAGGCCTCGCCGCGGCCGCGCGTGCGGCGCAGAATGGCCTCGAACCCTTGGCGCAGGCGCACATCCTGGACCCGCCATGGTGGAACGGATCGGGTGCGGCGCCGGCCGGGGCTCGCAAGGAGCCATGCCATGACCCGCTTCATCGATGTCCACAGCCTGGTCCGCCTGGTCGATGAGACCGGCGTGCCGCAGTTCCTCACGGCCCTGGCCGACGCGCTGCGCGACGACTTCCTGCGCTGGCGCGAGTTCGACAAGAAGGCCCGCGTGGCCAGCCATTCGCACCTCGGCGTGATCGAGCTGATGCCGGTGGCCGACGACGGCGCCTATGCCTTCAAGTACGTCAATGGCCATCCGCACAACACCGCGGTCGGGCTGCCCACCGTCATGGCCTTCGGCGTGCTCGCCGAGGTCGACACCGGCTACCCGGTGCTGCTGTCCGAGCTCACCCTCACCACCGCATTGCGTACCGCCGCCACCTCCGCCATGGCCGCGCGCGTGCTCGCGCGGCCCGGCTCGCGCAGCCTGGCGCTGATCGGCAACGGCTCGCAGAGCGAGTTCCAGGCGCTGGCCTTCCATGCGCTGCTGGGCATCGAGGAGGTGCGCGTGTTCGACATCGACCCGCATGCCACCGACAAGCTGGTGCGCCATCTCTCGGCCTGCTCGCCGATGGCGATCGTGCGCGCGCATTCGGTGGCCGAGGCGGTGCGCGGCGCCGACATCGTGACCACCGTCACCGCCTACCAGGGCCATGCGACGGTGTTCGAGCCCGGGATGATCGAGCCCGGCATGCACATCAACGCGGTGGGCGGCGATTCGCCCGGCAAGACCGAGCTCGACCCCGAGGTGCTGCGCGGCGCGCGCGTGTTCGTGGAGTACGAGCCGCAGACCCGCGTCGAGGGCGAGATCCAGCAGCTGGCGGCCGACTTCCCGGTGCACGAGCTCTGGAAGGTGCTGCTCGGCGAGGTGCCGGGCCGCGAGCGGCCGGACCAGGTCACGGTGTTCGATTCGGTCGGCTTCGCGCTCGAGGACTACACCGCGCTGCGCTACATCCACCAGCTCGCCATCGAGCGCGGCGTGGGCCGGCAGATCGCGCTGGTGCCCGAGCTCGACGATCCCAAGGACCTGTTCGGGCTCACGGCCGCGGGCCGGCGCCGGGCCGTGCTGCGGCGTGCGGCATGATGGGCGGCTGTCCAGCCACGGCGCCCGCCGCCGACCCCGTTCCATGCTCACCATCTACAACGACCGGCACGCACTGCACCAGGGCAAAGTCGAGATGTTCCGCGGCGAGCTCGTGCCGTGCTTCGAGGTGCCGGCACGCGCCGACCACGTGAAGGCCGAGGTCGAGCGCCGCGCGCTCGGCCCGCTGCTCGCACCCGATGCGTTGCCCGACGCACTGCTCGCCAAGGTGCATGCGCCGCGCTACCTCGACTTCATCGCCGGCGCCTGGGACGAATGGGTGGCGCTCGATCCCGCCAATGCCGGGCGCGACGCGCTGCCCTCATACTGGCCCACGCGCGGCATGCGCACCGACGTGCTGCCCGCGAGCTTTCCCGCGCGCCTGGGCCTCTTCGGCTTCGATGCCGGCACGCCGCTGACGGCCGGCAGCTGGGCCGCCGCGCGCCATGGCGCGGCCTGCGCCTTCACGGCCGCGCAGCGCGTGCTCGGCGGCGAGCGCGCCGCCTTCGCGCTGACCCGGCCGCCGGGCCACCATGCGGGCGCCGACTTCTTCGGTGGCTACTGCTTCCTCAACAACGCCGCCGTGGCCGCGCAGGCGCTGCGCGACGCGGGCATCGAACGCGTGGCCGTGCTCGACGTCGACTACCACCACGGCAACGGCACCCAGGCCATCTTCTATGCGCGCGACGACGTGCATTTCGCGAGCCTGCATGCCGATCCCGTCACTGACTATCCCTACTACCTCGGTCATGCCGACGAGCGCGGCACCGGCGCGGGGCTGGGCTTCAACCACAACCTGCCGCTGCCGCGCGGCACCGAGTTCGTGGGCTGGCGCGCGGCGCTGACGAGCGCGCTCGCGCGCATCGCCGAGGTGAAGGCCGGCGCGCTCGTGGTCTCGCTCGGCGTCGACACCTTCGAGGGCGATCCGATCTCGGGCTTCAGGCTGCGCAGCGACGACTACCTGCGCATGGGCGAGGACCTCGCGCGCGCGGGCCTGCCGACGGTGTTCGTGTTCGAGGGCGGCTATGCGGTGGCCGAGGTGGGTGTCAACGCGGTGAACGTGCTCGAGGGCTTCGAGCAGGCCTGAATGTCCTTGCGGCCTTGAGGAAATCAGGGCTGCCCCGGTTGTCTCGTGCCGATCGTCGGGGCCCAATCGCGCTCTTTCAAATTCAGCCGAGACCCCTGCCGCCATGCTCCGCCGCCACACCTTCCTTCGCGCCGCCGCGCTCGCCGCCTGCGGTTTCGCCGCGCCCCTGGCCGCCTTCGCGCAGCAGGCCTTTCCCGCCAAGCCGGTCAAGCTGGTGATCGCCTTCCCCGCGGGCGGCCCCACCGACATCACCATGCGCCAGCTCGCCGACAACGCGAGCCGCATCCTCGGCCAGCCCGTGATCGTCGACAACAAGCCCGGCGCCGGCGGCACCCTGCCCGCGCAGGCGCTGCAGACCTCGCAGGCCGACGGCTACACCATCGCCCAGATCCCGCTCGGCGTGTTCCGCCTCGGCTACACCACCAAGATCAACTGGGATCCGCTCAAGGACATCAACTACGTCATCAACGTGACCGGCTATGCCTTCGGCATCGTCGTGCCCGCGAACAGCCCGTTCAAGACCTGGGCCGACTTCGTCGCCTATGCCAAGGCCAATCCCGGCAAGCTGACCTACGGCTCCACCGGCACCCTGACCAGCCCGCACCTGACCACCGAACTGGTCGCGCAGAAGGCCGGCATCGAGCTGCAGCACGTGCCCTACAAGGGCAGCGCCGACCTGATGCTCGCCGTGGTGAGCGGCCAGCTCATGGCGGCGGCCGACAGCACTGGCTTCGCGCCGCAGGTCGAGGCCGGCAAGCTGCGCGTGCTCAACACCTGGGGCGAGAAGCGCCTGGCCAAGTTCCCCGACGCGCCCACGCTCAAGGAGCTGGGCTACGACATCGTGCAGAACTCGCCCTTCGGCATCGGCGCGCCCAAGGGCACGCCGCCCGAGGTGGTGAAGAAGCTGCACGACGCCTTCAAGCAGGCGATGGAGGAGCCGAGCTATGTCGCCGCGCTGGGTCGCTACGACATGCTGCCCGACTACATGAGCTCGGCGCAGTACACGAAGTTTGCGCAGGACACGGTGGCGCGGGAGAAGGTGCTGATCGAGAAGCTGGGGTTGGCGAAGGAGAAGTGAGGCGGGCTCGGCGCCTCATGCAAAGGAAATGGCGCATTTCTTGGCATGAGGAGCAGACGTGTATAGAAAATTGACATTTTCTATACATGTCTCGCCTAACATGTCTAGAAAGCGGCGATTTCTATGCATGTTCAAGGAGGCCCCTCCGTGCCACTTCCTTCGCTCGATCGGCTCGATGCCAGGCGCTTCGAAACGCCCGCCATCCTCAGGCAACTCGCCGCCAGCAGTCGAAAGCTGGCCGAACTCAAGGGAATCGCCGCGGCGATCCCCGACCAGGGCATCTTGATCAACACCCTGGGCCTGCAGGAAGCCAAGGACAGTTCGGAGATCGAGAACATCATCACCACGCACGACGAGCTCTTCAAGGACGACGTGCTGCCCGAGGCTTTCGCCAACCCGGCGGCCAAGGAGGTGTTGCGTTACCGGCAGGCGTTGCGCGTGGGTTTCGAGCAGGTGCGCACCACCGGTCTCATCACGGCCAATCACGTCGTTGCGATCCAGTCCGAGCTGGAGCGCAACAGCGCGGGGTTTCGGAAGTTGCCAGGCACCGCATTGAAGGATGGCGCGGGTCGCGTCGTCTACATGCCGCCCCAAGATCCCGCGGAGATCGTCGACCTGATGCGCGGTCTAGAGCGGTTCATCAACGATCCCGATGCGTTCGACGCCGATCCGTTGATCAAGATGGCCTTGATCCACCACCAGTTCGAGAGCATCCATCCGTTCTACGACGGCAACGGACGCACCGGTCGGATCCTCAACGTGCTCTATCTCGTGAAGGAAGGACTGCTCGATATTCCCGTGCTGTACCTGAGCAGCCACATTGTGCGGACCAAGCCGGACTACTACCGGTTGCTGCAAACCGTGCGCGACCAGGACACTTGGGAAGCATGGGTGCTGTACCTGCTCGAAGCCGTGGAACAGACCGCGGGGCAGGCGATCGTGACGGTCAATGCGATCAAGGCTGCCCTGGGCGACTACAAGCACCGCATTCGTGCCGGCTACAAGTTCTACAGCCAGGACCTCATCAACAACCTGTTCACCCATCCCTACACGAAGATCGATTTCGTGCAACGCGATCTGCAGGTGTCGCGCCTGACGGCGACCAAGTACCTCGATTCCCTGGTCGAAGGAGGCTTCGTGGCGAAGCAGAAGATGGGGCGAAGCAACTACTACGTGAACTTGGCGCTCACGTCGATCCTTCTGGGGGCCGCGGACGGAGCTCCCTGAGCGGTGTTCACTCCTTGGGTGTGCCCAGCGCGAACAATTCCCCCACCAGCCGCTGCGCCAGTTCCACGCGCACCGGCTCCCCCCCGAACACCAGCCGGAACACGATCGGCGCGATCAGGTGATCGATCACCTGTTCGGCCGTCGGCGTGGCCTCGCCGCGCGCGCGCGCCTGCTCGACCAGGGCCAGGGCCTCGCGGCGGCGGTTGCGCAGGCAGTCGGTGTCCTCGTCGCCGTTGGCCAGCGCGGCCGCGGCCTTCAAGAGCGAGGTGTTGCACGGCTTGGCCAGGTGCTCGATGAGTTCGCGCGCCCAGGCCTCGAGGTCGGCGCGCAGCGTGCCGGTGTCCGGCAGCGGGCGGTCGGGGTCGAGGCGGTGGGTGGCGGTCTCGGCCAGCAGGCCGGAAAGATCGCCCCAGCGGCGGTAGATGCTGGAGGCGCTGACGCCCGCGCGTTCGGCCACGGCCGGTACGGTGACGCGCTCCCGGCCCTGTTCGGCGACCAGTGCCTCGAGCGCGGCCCGCACCTGCGCCTGCACCTGCGCGCTGCGCCCGCCCGGGCGCCTGGCGGAAGAAGAAGGAACGGCGGGCGTGACGGCGGTGTTCATAGTGAATCGACTTTAACGCAAAGATATTTGCTTTAACAGCGGAGGAGGCCTAGAATCGCAAACGCAAAGATTTGTGCGTTAAGAGCCGTTTCGCGCCAAGGAGTTCACCGTGTCCCAATGCCCCGACCTCGCAAGCCGCCCCGGTACCGCCGCCGCCCCTGTCCGCGCGGCGCCGCGGCGCATGCCCGCGGCCCTGGCCTTCCCGCTGCTGGCGGCGGTGCTGTTCGCCTTCTTCTTCGCGGCGGCCGCACCCTCGCCGCTGTTCGTGGTGTTCCAGCACGCCTGGGGCTTCTCGTCCTCGATGCTGACGGTGGCGTTCGCGATCTACGCCATCGCGCTGCTGATCTCGCTGCTGGTGGCCGGCTCGCTGTCCGACCACATCGGCCGCCGCCCGGTGGTGCTCGCGGCGCTGGTGCTGCAGGCGGTGGCGATGGGGTTGTTCCTGCTGGCGGGCGATATCGGCGGGCTGATCCTCGCGCGCGTGGTACAGGGCGTGGCGACCGGCATCGCGAGCGGCGCGCTGAGCGCGGCCGTGGTCGAGGCGGCGCCGGCCGCGAAGAAGCGGCTGGGGGCGTTGATCACCAGCGTGTCGCCGCTCGCGGGGCTGGCGCTGGGCGCGCTGCTCACGGGCATGGCGGTGCGCTGGACCGGGCAGCCGGTGACGTGGGTGTTCGGCGTGCTGGCGCTGGTGTTCGCGTTCGGCGCGGCGCTGGTGCTGTGGATGCCCGAGACGGTGACGCCGCGTGCCGGCGCGCTGGCCTCGCTGGTGCCGCGGGTGTCGATACCGGTGCGGGCACGCGCCGAGTTCGCGCGCGGGCTGCCGGTGTTCGTCGCGGTGTGGGCGCTCGGCGGCTTGTTCCTGTCGCTCGCGCCTTCGCTGATGCACCACGTGTTCGGCATCGACAGCGGTGTGGTCAACGGCCTCACGATCGCGGTGCTGTCGGGCGTGGGTGCCGCGGCGCCCACGCTGCTGGGCCGCTTCGCGGCGCCGCGCCCGGCGATCCTCGGCATGGCCAGCCTGGCGCTCGGGCTGGTGCTGCTGCTGGCGGCGCTCGCCACGCGTTCGCTGGCGCTGTTCTTCGTCGGCACGGCGGTGGCCGGCATCGGCTTCGGCGGCGCCTTCTCGGCGCTGGTGCAGACGCTCGCGCCGCTGGCCCAGTCGCACGAGCGCGGCGAACTGTTCGCGGCGATCTTCGTGGTGAGCTACCTGGCCTTCAGCCTGCCGGCGATGCTCGCGGGCTTCCTGGTCGCGCCGCTGGGGCTGCTCGCGACGGTCGAGGGCTACGCGGGCGTGCTGCTGCTGGTCGCGGCCGTGGGCACCTGGAACCAATGGGCGCCGCTGCGCCGGCGTGCCGCGCCTTAGTTCGGTCGCGCCGCGAGGATTGCTGCCACCGCCTCGCTGAAACCCGCGCCACGCTCGCCGCGCGTCACGTAGTGCGGCAGGAACTCGAGCTGCGGCACGAAGCGCGCGACGTTCGCCACGCCGATGCTGTGCGCGAAGCGGCGGAACATCAGCTGGTCGTTGGTCGAGTCGCCCACGTAGGCCCAGCGCGCCATCTCGTCGTCGAGCCGGCGGCCCCAGAGTTCGCGCACGATCCAGCGCGCGCCCTCGAGCTTGTCGTTGCCGCCGTACCAGCCGTTGACGTGGATGCTGCTCACGGTGGCATGCATGCCCTCGCCGCGCATCAGCGCCACCACGCGCGCGATGGTGGCCTCGTCGAGCCGTGCGAACTCGCTGTGGTCGATCGCGATGTCGGTCTCGCGGCCCGGCGAGTCGGTGGCGCGGCCGGCGCCTGGAATTTCCGCCTCGATGCGCGCGAGCACCGCCTGCATGCGCCGGTAGTTGGCGGCACGCGTGGGCGCGTCCTGCTGGTAGCGCTTGGCGATGCCGCCGCCGGACAGCGGCAGCAGCGCCACCGCGCCGTTCTCGGCCACGATCGCATCGACCGGCCAGGCGTTGACGAAGGGCTCGCTCCAGCCCACGGGCCGGCCGCTGATCGCCACCACGTGCAGCCCGGCCGCGCGCAGCGCGCCGAGCGCGGCGAGTGCATCGGCGGTGATCGCGCCCTCGGTGGTCAGCGTGTCGTCGATGTCGGTGAACACGCCCGCGAGCGTGGCGCGCGCGGTGGCGGGCCACTGGCCCAGCGGCAGCAGGCGGTCGGGCGAGGCGGGGAGGGAAGAAGACGCGGTGGAGGAGGACATGGCGGACGAGGCACGGCAGGAGCGCGGATCGTACCGGTGGCCGCGCGCGCCGCGCTTTCGTGTAGCATCCCGCCCCCGCCGGCCGGTCGCGCAGACCGCCCCGGCGCGGCCCGCCCATGTCCCAGATCGTCGTCGACCGCCTCCTCAAGACCTACCGCATCGCCGAGCGCGACCCCGGCGTGCTCGGTGCCGTGCGCGGCCTGCTGCATCGCCGCCATCGCACGGTCGAGGCGCTCGCGGGCGTGTCCTTCGCGCTCGAGCGCGGCGAGCTGCTGGGCTTCATCGGTCCCAACGGCGCGGGCAAGTCCACCACCATCAAGATCCTCTCGGGCATCCTGCGGCCCGATGGCGGCAGCGTGCGCATCGACGGGCGCGATCCCTTCGCCGACCGCGAGCGCCACGTGGGCCGCATCGGCGTGGTGTTCGGCCAGCGCACCCAGCTGTGGTGGGACCTGCCGGTGGGCGAGGGCTTCGACCTGCTGCGCGACATCTACCGCGTCGACCGCGAGCGCTACCGCCGCACGCGCGACGAGCTGGTCGCGCTGCTGAGCCTCGCGGGCGTGCTCGACCAGCCGGTGCGCCAGCTCTCGCTGGGCCAGCGCATGCGCGCCGAGATTGCGGCCGCGCTGCTGCACGAACCCGAGATCCTGTTCCTCGACGAGCCCACCATCGGCCTCGACGCGCCCTCGAAGCTCGCGGTGCGCGACTTCGTGCGCCGCGCCAACCGCGAGCGCGGCACCACGGTGCTCCTGACCACGCACGACATGCACGACATCGAGGCGCTCGCGCGGCGCGTGATCGTGATCGGCCATGGCCGCGTGCTGGCCGACAGCCCGGTCGAGGCGCTGCGCGCGCAGGTGCTGGCCGAGCGCCGGCTGGTGGTCGATTTCGCGCAGGAAGCGCAATTGCCCGACGACCTCGGCACCCACTGGCCCGGCGTGCGCGTGAACGCGCGCGACGGCCGCACGCTGGTGCTCGACTTCGATCCCGCGGCCGTCTCCGCGCCGGCCTTGATCGCGCGCATCGCGGCCGAGCATGCGGTGGAGGACATCCGGCTCGAGGGGCTGGCGATCGAGGCCGTGATCGCGCGCTTCTATGCGATGCATGGAGCGGCCGACGCATGAAGGAAGGATGGCGCGAGGTCGCGCGCCCCTACACCGCGGCCTTCGCCTCGCGCTTTCTGCAGATGCTGCAGTACCGCACCGCCGCGCTCGCGGGCTTCGGCACGCAGTGCTGGTGGGGCGGCATCAAGGTGATGGTGTTCGCGGCCTTCTACGGCGGTGCCTCGGCCGCCGCGCAGGCGCCGATGACGCTCGAGCACGCCATCACCTACACCTGGCTCGCGCAGGGCCTGCTGGTGCTGATGCCCTGGCTGGTCGATCCCGAGGTGGCGCAGTCGGTGCGCACAGGTTCGGTGGCCTACGACCGGCTGCGGCCGGTCGATGCCTATGCGCTCTGGTATGCGCGCAGCGCGGGCTGGATCGCCGCGCGCCTGCTGCCGCGCGCGGCGCTGATGCTGGGCTTCGCCGCCGTCGCGCTGCCGCTGCTGGGGCTCGGCGCCTGGGCCTGGCAGCCGCCGGTGGGCGTGGCGGCCGCGCTGGCCTTCGCGCTGTCGATGGGGCTGGGCCTGGCGCTGTCGACCGCGATGGTGATGCTGCTCAACGTCGCGACCTTGTCGGCGCTCAACGAGCGCGGCATCAACGCGCTGTCGGCGCCGCTGGTGATCGTGCTGTCGGGCAACCTGCTGCCGCTCGCGCTGCTGCCCGATGCCTGGCAGACCGCGCTGCTGGTGCAGCCGCTGGCCGGGCTGATGGACATTCCCGCGCGCCTGTACTTCGGCCAGCTGCGTGGCGCCGACGCGCTGCTCGGGCTGGCGCTGCAATGCTTCTGGATCGCGCTGCTGGTGGTCACCGGCCGCTGGCTGCTGGTGCGCACCATGCGCCGGCTGCAGGTGCAGGGCGGGTGAGCGCGACATGAGCAGGTCCCCGGGATCGATCGCGCTGTTCCTGCGGCTGGTGAGGGCCTCGGTCGGCGCGCAGGCGCGCTACCCGGCCTCGGCGCTGATGCTCACGGTGGGCCAGTTCCTCGTCACCGGCATCGAGGTGGTCGCGGTCTGGGCCATGTTCCACCGCTTCGGCGAGGTGCGCGGCTGGACCCTCGGCGAGGTCGCGCTGTTCTATGGCCTGGTCAACTGCATGTTCGCGCTGGCCGATGCCCTGGGCCGCGGCTTCGACGTGCTGGGCACCGAGTTCCTGCGCAGCGGCGCCTTCGACCGCCTGCTGCTGCGCCCGCGTCCGCTCGCGCTGCAGCTCATGGGCCACGACTTCCGCATCAGCCGCATGGGCCGGCTGCTGCAGGGGCTGGCGGTGATCGGCTTCGCGACCGCGCAGGCCGGCATCGCCTGGACGCCCGAGGCCGTGGCCGTCGCGCTGTTCGCGCTGGCCGGCGGCGTGGCGCTGTTCCTCGGCATCCTGGTGCTGCAGGGCACGCTGGCCTTCTGGACCGTCGAGAGCCTGGAGATCGCCAACGTGCTGACCTACGGCGGCGTGCAGGCGGCGCAGTACCCGCTCGCGCTCTACGCGCGCTGGTTCCGGCGCCTCCTCACCTTCGCGGTGCCGCTGGCCTGCGTGGCCTATTACCCCGCGCTGCTGATCCTCGGGCGGCCCGATCCGCTCGGCGCTCCGCACTGGGTGGGCTGGGTGTCGCCGCTGGCGGGCTTCGTGTTCCTCGCGCTGGCGTTCCGCGTCTGGGGGCTCGGCTTGAGGCACTACGCCTCGACGGGCAGCTAGCTGATCAGGAAACGCACGCGAAAGCGCAGCCGGCGCACGCGCGAGGCACCGTCGATCGCTTCGAAGTCGTCGGCCGCGGAGGCGGACAGCGGCGCGGCCGCGGCCATCGCGAAGCCGTAGTCGCCATAGGAACCCGTGCGTTCGGCATCGGCGCCGAGTTCCTCGACCTGCGCCACCGAGCCGAGCGACACGCCGGCCTCGCGCGCGATCACCTGCGCCCGGGCGCGCGCCTGCTGGATCGCGGCCGCGCGCGCCGCCGATTCGGCCTCGGCCGAGGCGTCGAAGCGCGGCTGCAGCATGTCGACCGAGAGCGAATGGCGCGCGTTCTCGAACAGCGGCTGCAGCGCATCGATCGCGAGGTACAGGCGTTGCGTGTCGCGGCAGCGCAGCAGCACGCGGTGCGAGACCTCCTGCCCCGCGCTCTTGCGGCGGTACCACGGCTGCCAGGTGTCGCGGCCGCCCTCGCTGATCTCGTCGGAGCCGAGGCCCGCGGCCTTGAGCGCGCGGATGGTGTCGTTGCGCAGCCGGGTCGCCTCCTCGAAGGCCGCTTCCGCCTTCGAGGCCTTCACGGTGAGCGTGAGCGCGGCGCGCTGCTCGACCACGGTCTCGGCGATGTCGCCCTGGCCGGCGACTTCGATGTAGGTGTCCATCGGGTTCTCCTGGTTGGCGCGCGAACCCCGGCAGCCTGCCTGCTCAGCCCGCGCTCTGCAGCGCCAGCCCCGCGTGTTCGCGCAGCGGGTGGAAATGGATCTTCGGGAAGCGTTCCTGCGCCAGCCGCACGTCGTACGGCGAGGTGCACAGGAAGGCCAGCGTGTCGGCCGCGTCCTTGGCCATGCGCTGCGGATAGGCGTTGACGAACTCGCGCAGCTCGGCCGGCGTGTCGGCCGTGATCCAGCGCGCGCCGGTGTACTGGCAGCCCTCGAGCCGCACGTCGGCGTCGTACTCGGCCTTCAGCCGGTGCTGCACCACTTCGAACTGCAGCTGGCCGACCGCGCCCAGCAGCATCGGGCCGCCGATCTCGGGGCGGAACACCTGGATCGCGCCCTCCTCGCCGAGCTGCGCCAGGCCCTGCTGCAGCTGCTTGGTGCGCAGCGGGTTCTTGAGGATCACGGTCATGAACAGCTCGGGCGCGAAGAAGGGCAGGCCGGTGAACTGCAGGCTCGCGCCGTCGGTGATGGTGTCGCCGAGCTGCACGCCGCCATGGGTGGTGAAGCCCACGATGTCGCCCGCGTAGGCTTCCTCGACCGCCTCGCGGCGCTGGCTCATGAAGGTCACGACGCTGGTGGGGCGCAGTTCCTTGGCGGTGCGCTGCACCTTGAGCTTCATGCCCGGCGTGTACTTGCCCGAGGCCATGCGCACGAAGGCGATGCGGTCGCGGTGGTTGGCGTCCATGTTGGCCTGCACCTTGAAGACCACGCCCGCGAAGTCCTTGTCCTCGGGCTGGATCTCCTTGGTCACCGGCTGGCGGTTGACCAGCGTGGTGCTGGTGCGCGACTGCGGCGAGGGCGCGAGGTCGACCAGCGCGTCGAGCACTTCCATCACGCCGAAGTTGTTCACGCCCGAGCCGAAGAACACCGGCGTCTGCTTGCCCGCGAGGAAGGCCTCGCGGTCCCAGGTGGGCGAGGCGCCGGTGGCGAGCTCCATGCTCTCCATCGCGGTCTCGAAGTCGGCGCCGAAGCGCTTGGCGAGGGTGTCGCGCTCGCTCAAGGGGATGGTCTCGAAGTCCTGCGGCAGGCGTTCGCTGCCCGACTCGAACACCGTCATGGCCTGCGTGCGCAGGTTCATGATCCCGCGGAAGCTCTTGCCCTGGCCCACGGGCCAGGTCATCGGCACGCAGGGCATGCCGAGCTCGCGCTCCACCTCGTCGAGGATGTCGAGCGGCTCGCGCACCTCGCGGTCCATCTTGTTGACGAAGGTGATGATCGGCGTGTCGCGCTGGCGGCAGACCTCGATCAGGCGCCGCGTCTGGGCTTCCACGCCGTTGGCCGCGTCGATCACCATCAGCGCCGAGTCGACCGCCGTGAGCACTCGGTAGGTGTCTTCCGAGAAGTCCTTGTGGCCGGGCGTGTCGAGCAGGTTGATCACGTGGTCGCGGTACAGCATCTGCATCACCGACGAGGCCACCGAGATGCCGCGCTGCTTCTCGATCTCCATCCAGTCGGAGGTCGCATGGCGCGAGGCCTTGCGCGCCTTCACCGAGCCGGCGATCTGGATCGCGCCGGAGAACAGCAGCAGCTTCTCGGTCAGCGTGGTCTTGCCGGCGTCGGGGTGGGAAATGATCGCGAAGGTGCGGCGGCGGCGGGTTTCGGAGGCGAAAGACACGGTAGGGCCAGGTAGAAGGGGTCGGTCGGGCGAACCGGCGATTGTCGCAGGTCACCCCGCGGACCGCACCCCTGCCTTTCAGTTGTGCCCGTGGGGCAGCGACAGCGCGTCGTCGGCCGCGACGAAGCGCCGCGAGGCCTTCGGATCGCGAAACACCAGCGGCTGCGCCGGCGGCTCGCCCGCGTCGGCGCGGCGCACGGCCTCCAGCACCTCGCCGTGCGCGGGGCTCTTGGCGCACACCGGGTCGGCCGCCGCGGCGTCGTGCGCCAGCATGTAGGCCTGGCAGCGGCAGCCGCCGAGGTCGCGCTCCTTGTGCTCGCAGCTGCTGCAGGGTTCCTTCATCCAGCCGGTGCCGCGGTAGCGGTTGAAGCCTTCCGAGTCGCGCCAGGCGCTGCGCACGCTGGTCTCGCGCAGGTTCGGGAACGCGAGGCCCGGCAGCATGCGCGCCGTGTGGCAGGGCAGGGCGGTGCCGTCGGGCGCGACGGTCATGAACATGCTGCCCCAGCCGTTCACGCATTTCTTGGGCGCGGCCTCGTGGTAGTCGGGCGCCACGAAGAAGATCCGCATGCGGCCGTCGAGCTTGCGGCGCCAGGCTTCGGTGGCGGCCTCGGCCTTGCGCATCTGCTCGCGCGTGGGCAGCAGGTGGGCGCGGTTCTCGCGCGCCCAGGCGTAGTACTGGGTGTTGGCGAGCTCGAGGTACTCGGCGCCCATGGCCTCGGCCATCTCCACGATGCGGTCGATGTGGTCGATGTTGAGCCGGTGGATCACCACGTTGAGCACCATCGGCCAGCCGTTGGCCTTGATCAGGCCGGCCACCTTCCGCTTGAGGTCGAAGGTCTTCGTGTGCGAGAGGAAGTCGTTCATCTCGCGCGTGGAGTCCTGGAACGAGAGCTGCACGTGGTCCAGGCCCGCGGCCTTGAGCGCCGCCGCGCGCGCCTCGCTCAGGCCCACGCCCGAGGTCAGCAGGTTGGTGTAGTAGCCCAGGCGCCGGGCCTCGGCCACCAGCACCTCGAGGTCGTCGCGCAGCAGCGGCTCGCCGCCCGAGAAGCCGCACTGCACCGCGCCCAGTTCGCGTGCCTCGCGCAGCACGCGCAGCCAGTCCTCGGTGGGCAGCTCGTCGGCATGGCCGGCGAAGTCGACCGGGTTGTAGCAGAAGGCGCAGTGCAGCGGGCAGCGGTAGGTGAGCTCGGCCAGCAGCCACAGCGGCGGACCCGGCAGCGCCGCCATCGCGTTCACTTCAGCACCACCCAGCGCTGCGCGAGCGCGATCTCGAGGAAGGCCAGCACCTCCTTGCCGAGGCCGGTGGTGTCGAAGCATTCCTCGAGGTCGAGCACGATCGCGCGCACGTCGCTTTGGCCGTCGCAGCGCTTGAGGATCTCGCCCGCGCTCTGGTTGAGCTTGACCATGCCCTCGGGGTAGAGCAGCACGTGGCAGTCCTGCGCGGGCTCCCACTGCAGCCTAAAGCCCTCGGCGATGCCGGGCCGGCTGTCGAGCGTGGGCGCGCTCATGCGGCACCTCCCTCGGCGGCCGGCGTCACGCCGTAGGCCAGCGCCATCGCATCGTTCATGGCCCAGAGGATGTCGAGCTTGAACTGCAGGATGTCGAGCGCGCGCTCCTGCTGCGCGCGCGTGGCGAAGTGCTCGAGCGTGAGCGCCAGGCCCTGCTCGACGTCGCGTCGCGCCTGGCTCACGCGGTTGCGGAAGTAGGCCAGGCCGCCGGGCTCGATCCACGGATAGTGCTCGGGCCAGCCGGCCAGCCGCTGCTTGTGGATCTCGGGCGCGAACAGCTCGGTCAGCGAGGAGCACACGGCCTCCTGCCAGGGCGCGCGGCGTGCGAAGTTCACGTAGGCATCGACCGCGAAGCGCATCGCGGGCGTCACGTGGCGCAGGTCGACGATCTCCTCGCGCGCGAGGCCGGTCGCGACGCCGAGGCCGATCCAGGCCTCGATGCCGCCGGGATCGTCGCCGCTGCCGTCGTGGTCGACGATGCGCTGCACCCAGCCGCGCCGCACCTCGCGCTCGGGGCAGTTGGAGAGGATCGCCGCGTCTTTCACCGGAATCGCGATCTGGTAGTAGAAGCGGTTCGCGGCCCAGCCGCGCACCTGCGCGGGCGTGGCGCGGCCCTCGTTGAGCATGCGGTTGAACGGATGGTGGATGTGATAGGCCTTGCCCCTGGCGCGCAGCTGCGCCTCGAACTCGGCGTGGCTCCAGGCCGGCTCGCCGCTGGGCGTGCGCGGCGGCGCGAGGGAGATGTCGATGAGGGCGATGATGGGCTCCTGGGTCCTGGCTGTCCGTTCGTCGTGCTCAGAGCACGACCTCCATGCCGTCGAAGGCGACCTCGATGCCGCGCCGGTCGAGCTCGGCGCGCTCGGGCGAGTCCTCATCGAGGATCGGGTTGGTGTTGTTGATGTGGATCAGCACCTTGCGCGTGCGCGCGGGCAGGTCGGCCAGCCATTCGAGCATGCCGCCCGGTCCCGACTGCGGCAGGTGGCCGATGCTGCGGCCGGTCTTGCGGCTGAAGCCCAGCGCGATCATCTCGTCGTCGCGCCAGAAGGTGCCGTCGACCATCACGCAGTCGGCCGCGCGCATCGCGGCATCGACCTCGGGGCTGTGCGCGCCGAGGCCCGGCGCATAGAAGGCGCTGCGGCCGCTCGCGGTGTCGGTCAGCGTGAGGCCGATGTTGTCGCCGGGCACGGGATGCTCGCGGTGCGGCGAGTAGGGCGCGGCCTTGCCGACCAGCGCGAGCGCGCGCAGCGCCAGGCCGCTCACGCCCGGCACCTCGAAGCCGCGGCCGTCGAGCGGCAGCTCGTGGTGCGCGACGCCGCAGAAATGCGAGAGCACGCGCAGGATCGGGTTGCCCTGCGTGAGGTCTTCGTACACCGGCCCGGTGCACCACAGCGGCAGCGGCGCGCCGCGCTCGCGCAGCATGTAGAGGCCGGTCGAATGGTCGACCTGCCCGTCGACCAGCACCACGCCCGCGATGCCGGTGTCGCGCGGGCCGCGTCCGGGCTGCAGCGCGGGCGTGGCCTTGATCTGTTCGAGGATGTCGGGCGAGGCGTTGACCAGCACCCAGTCGTCGCCCGTGTCGCCCTTGGCGCAGATCGAGGACTGCGTGCGCGCGCGGGCGCGCACGGTGCCCGCGCGCAGGCCGGCGCAGTTCGCGCAATTGCAGTTCCACTGCGGAAAGCCGCCACCGGCGGCGGCGCCCAGGACGCGGATGTGCATGCGGTGCGGCGCCGCGCGGCGGCGAGAGAGAAGGGGGAGGGGAAAGCGAAACCGGCACGGACCGCCGAAGCGGGCCGTGCCGGAAAGGGCGTGGCGCTCAGCGCGCCGCCACGTACATCGTGATCTCGAAGCCGAAGCGGAAGTCGGTGGCTTGAGGGGTGGTCCAGGTCATGAAGTCTCCTTGAGGAATTCCATTCGCAGGCGAAGGCCGATGGGCGCCTTCGGAAGCGGCGAAAGCGCGCTCCGCGGACAGCATACCCAGTTTGAGGGGGGTGCGCAGCGTGGTTGCAGTACCCGTCGCGGCGTGGGCGCGGTCCGACGGCGTAGCATCGCCTGCATGCTGGAGGTACTTGGTTCTACATGCGATGGCGCGGGGCGACTCGACGTGGGCGATGGCCATCGGCTGCACTGGGAGAGCGCCGGTGCAGCCGACGGACGCGCTGCGCTCGTGCTGCATGGCGGGCCCGGTTCGGGCGGCTCGCCGGCGCTCGCGCGCGGCTTCGATCCACAGCGCTATCGCGTGGTCGCCTTCGACCAGCGCGGCGCGGGACGCAGCACGCCGCGCGGCGAGACGCGCCACAACCGCACCGAGCTGCTGATCGCCGACATCGAGGCACTGCGGCACCACCTGGGCATCGAGCGCTGGCTGGTGGTCGGCGGTTCGTGGGGCGCGACGCTGGCGCTGGCCTATGCGGCGCGCCATCCCGAAGCGGTCGACGGGCTGCTGCTGCGCGGACTGTTCGTGCCGAGCGCATCGGAGTTGCATTGGAGCTTCGAGGGCGCGCGCGCGACCCATGCCGAAGCAGGGTCGCGGCTGGCCGGCGCGGTCTCGCTGGCCGGGGGCGCGCCGTTGCTGCCCGCGTTGTGTCGCGTGTTCGCGGGCGATGACATCGCAAGGCAATCGCGCGCGACGCTCGCCTGGCTGGCCTGGGAGCATGCGCAGGGCGGCCAGTCCGGCGCCGCGCCCGAGCCGCAAGGCGATGCGCTGCAACGCGCGATCGATCGCTACAAGGTGATGGCGCACTACCTCGCGCACCGCTGCTGGCTCGCGGACGGCGACGCGGTGAGGTGGGGCGCGCTCGACGCGCTGCGCGACCACCCGGTGCTGTTCCTGCACGGTGAACTCGACCGGACCTGTCGCCCGGCCGCCGCTCGAGCCGTACAGCGCCTGCTGCCCGCGAGCCGCTTCGAAACCGTGCCCGGCGCGGGTCACGATCCCTTCCATCCCGCGATGGCGCAACGCATGGCGCGCGCGCTCGATGCCTTCGCGGCACGAGGCCGCTTCGACCCACCCGTTCAGAACGCCTCGGTCACCCCGTAGGCCCGCATCTGCGCCTCGACCTGCGCGACGTCCTGGCACAGCACGACGAGATCGTGCGCGCGGCCCTCGCGGTCCTTCACGTGCTTGCTCAGCAGCGCCTCGGGCCGGAAGCCCAGCGCCTGGAACACCGCGATCGCGCCGCGCTGGTCCACGGTCATCTGCGCCACCACTTTCTCATGGCCCTGTTCCATCGCGAGCGCGCAGCCCTCCTGCGCGAGCTGCTGGCCCAGGCCGCTGCCGCGCAGCGCAGGCTCGACCAGCACGCGCAGCTCGGCCACGTGGCGCGACCACGAATGCGGATCGCGGATCACCGCTGCGCAGCCCAGCACCTTGTCGTCGCGCACCGCGAGCACGCTGTCGATGTCGCCGCGCGCGATGGCCCGCACCCAGGCGTCCATCACCTTGGGCTGCGTGATGTCGCGCGGCAGGAACAGCAGGTCGTGCGCGGGCAGCGCCTGCGCGAAGGCCAGCACCGCGCCGGCATCGGCGGCGTCCATGCGGCGCAGCGCGATCTCGCCGTCGGCATGCGGCAGCGTGCGCGGATAGAGCCGGGTCGAACCCGGGTTCGTCGAGGTGTCTGCGGCATTCGTCATGTGGATCGCACTCCCAGCCATTCGTCGAGCTTCGGCCACAGCCGGCGCACCGCGTTCGGTCCCGCGGCCAGGCTCACATGGCCGCCCTTGAGCACCACCTCCTCCTTGTCCGCCGATCCGATGCCCGCGATCAGCGGCGCGCCCGCCTCATAGGGAACGATGTGGTCGTGCTGCGCGAGCGCATGCAGCACCGGCACCTCGATGTCGGCGAGGCGTACCGGCCGCCCGCCGATCGAGAGCTCGCCTTTCAGCAGCTTGTTGCCCCACATCAGCTCCTTCACGGTCTGGCGGAAGTACTCTCCCGCCAGCGGCAGCATCTCGGCGCCCCAGCGGTCGAACATGCGGTAGGACTTGACGAACTCGTCGTTCGCCATGTTGTCCCACAGCTGCACCAGGCCCGCGCCGCGGCCCGCGGGGCGCAGCATGTCGAAGGAGGCGAACAGCATCTCGGGCGGCACGTTTCCCACGCTGTCGACCAGCCGGTCGACGTCGAAGTAGCGCTGGTCGGACCAGGCATGGAACATCGTCATGCGGCTGAAGTCGATCGGCGTGGTGAACAGCGCGAGGTTCTTCAGCGGCCCGCCGGGATGCAGCGCGGCATAGAGCGTGGAGAGCACGCCGCCCATGCAGTAGCCGACGATGCTCACGTCCTCCTCGCCCGAGCGCTGCTGCACGCGGCGGATCGAGTCGGGGATGAAGTCGAGCACGTAGTCCTCGATGCGCAGCCGCTTCTCCTGCGGCCGCGGCGCATTCCAGTCCATCATGTAGACGTCGTAGCCCTGCTTGAGCAGGTGCTCGACCATGCTCTGGCCCGGCGCGAGGTCGAGGATGTAGCCCTTGTTGGTGGTGGCCATCACGATCAGCACCGGCACGCGGTAGATCTCGTCGACCATCGGCCGGTAGTGGTAGAGGCTCAGCGTGCCGCGGCGGTGGATCTCGTCCTTGGGCGTGAGCCCGACCGCGGGCGTGGCGCTGGTCAGGAACTCCAGGCCCTTGATGTTGCGCTGGATGGTGCGCTCGATCTCGGCGCGCAGGTCGGGCAGCACCGGCAGCTCGGCGGCGGGCGTGCTCATGGGCGCGGGCGGCGGGTGCGGGCCGGGGCCTTCTTCGCGGGTGCTGGCGGCGCGGCCGCCATCGAGGGTGGCTGTTTCGTGCGCCGCGGTGCCGCGGGCCGCGGTTGCGGCGCCGTACCGCCCTCCTCGAGCTGTCGCGCGATCCGCGCCAGATGGTCGTCGATGTGCTGCAGCTGCTCGGACAGCGCCTGCAGGTCGGCGCGCGTGGGCAGGTTCAGCATCGTGAGCAGCCGCGCCATCAGGTCGGCCAGCGCCTTCTGCGCGCCCAGCGAGGCATTCATGCCGCCGTGCATGCCCTGCCGGAACGGATCGGAGGCCATGGCCTCGTTGGCGAACGCGTTGGTGCTCTTTTCCCATTGCGCGCTGAGCTCGCGCCAGATCGCCATGGGGTCGAGGGGAGAGGAGGACTGGGTCATGGCCGCACACCGGGTTCGTCGTCGGGAGGCCGCGCCGTGCGCCGGCGCGGTGCCTGGGCCGCGCGCTACTTGCGCTGCAGCATCTTCGTGACCTCGTCGACGTTCGACTGGATGCGCTGGCGCACCACCTCGAAGGCATCGGCCTGCGACTTGGCCGCGAGGTTGGCGAGCTCCTTGATGTCGTCGACCGCGCGCTGGAACGACTGGCGGCCGAGCGCGTCAAGCTTGGCGAGGCTTTCCTTCGGGTCCTTGCCGGGGATGTCCTTGGCGGCGGCCTGCCAGTCGGTGATCGCGCTCTTGATCATCTCGGTCTGGCGCTGCACCACGGTCTGCAGGCCCTGGAACGACTTCTCGTTGGCCTGCATCAGCGCCTGCAGGTCCTTGCGGCCGCTGTCGAGCAGCTTGCTCGCGCCGTCGGTCATGTTGAGGTTCTGCAGCCGCTCGGCCATGCCCTTGAGCGGGTTGAGCATGTCGGCCGCGCTCGGAGTCGCCTTTTTCGCGGCGCTTCCGCTGCTGCTGGCAGTGGTCTTCTTGGCGGCGGCTTTCTTGGCAGTGGCCATGGTGCGGAATCTCCTGAGGACGTTGGACAAGATGGTGGCGGGACCGGCCGCGCACGCGCGCGGTCCGCCGCCACGATACGCCGCGGCGACCCTGCCGCGGCGGTCGCGGCCGCGGATTTGCCTGGGGGATTTCCCGAAGGGATGGTGTGCGCCGCGGCGCCGGCGATCGATGCGGTGTCGCCGGGTAGCGGCAACGGCTTACATCGGCGGCGTGAAGCCGTCGCGCCCGGCCACCACGCGCAGCGCGGTCGGCGTGCCGTTGCGCTCCTGCGCATTGACCAGCACCTTGGCGCCCGGCACCAGCAGCGCCTCGGTGCCGGGGCGGAAGGTCACGACCGGCACGTCGCGCGGCACGATCACGGTCTTCTCGCCGCCCTTGTAGGTCAGGCGCAGCTGCTGTCCGCCGCGCACCGAGCGCGGCGCGGCCGCGAGGTCGGCCACGGTCGCGTTGGTCATGGTGCTCCGCGGCTGCAGGTCCCACGGATAGTGGCCCTCGCCGCTGCCGCGCGCGGCCTCGGGGAACACCAGCACCTCGAGCGCCTTCTGGGTGCCGTCGGGCTGCGGCATCGCGGCGGTGCCGACGAAGCTGCCCTTCCTGATGTCGGACAGCTTGATGCGGTAGACCTCCGACAGCGGCATGTCCGCGGGCCGCGCGAGGCTCACGACCTCGCCGTCGCGGTCCTTGACGACGAGCTTCTTCGCATCGGCGTAGACCAGCGTGCCGCGCACGCGCACCACCGGTTGCGTGGCCGAAGCCTGCTGTGCGAGGGACAGGCCCGGCAAGGTGGCGAGGCCGAGCAGGGCCGCCGTGCAGAGCGCACGGCGCGCGGTGGGGGACGGGGGCGCGGACAGGCGGGATGAGGGCATCGGAGGGCTTTCGCTGAAAAGGAAAAGAAGGCAAGCCGCGTTGTACGCCCCGACTCTGAGCCCTGCATGACGCGGGGTGCCGGCGCCTCCGCGCGTTCCGTGATGTGGGAAGCCCCGGCCGTTGGCGCCCGTGTCCGGCACGTCTACAATCCGCCGCTTCCGAGGAGCGTTGCAGCGCCGCCAGGCGTGAGGCTCGGACCCATCGCAACCACGCTCATCCGCTGTTCTCGCGGTGAGTCTTTTCCCCCGATCGCAGTGGCCTCGTTCAAACACAGTTCTGGAGTTCACTTCACATGAGCGCTGTTCTCAAGCCCACCCCTGTTTCGTCCGCCGACCAGGCGATCGCCGACCTTTCGCTCGCCGCCTGGGGCCGCAAGGAAATCCGCATCGCCGAAACCGAGATGCCCGGCCTGATGGCCATCCGCGAGGAATTCGCCAAGAGCCAGCCGCTCAAGGGCGCGCGCATCACCGGCTCGCTGCACATGACGATCCAGACCGCGGTGCTGATCGAGACGCTGCAGGCCCTCGGCGCGCAGGTGCGCTGGGCCTCGTGCAACATCTTCTCGACGCAGGACCACGCGGCCGCCGCGATCGCCGCGTCGGGCACGCCGGTGTTCGCGATCAAGGGCGAGTCGCTCAAGGACTACTGGGACTACACCCACGCCATCTTCGATTTCGGTCCCAAGGACTCGAAGGGCGAAGGCCCCAACATGATCCTCGACGACGGCGGCGATGCCACGCTGCTGATGCACCTGGGCCAGCGCGCCGAGAAGGACCTGGGCGTGATCGCCAACCCGGGCAGCGAGGAGGAGCGCATTCTCTTCGCCGCGATCAAGGCCAAGCTGGCCGTCGATGCCACCTGGTACACGCGCAAGTCGGCCGAGATCATCGGCGTGACCGAAGAGACGACCACCGGGGTGCACCGCCTCAACGAGATGAGCGCCAAGGGCACGCTGCTGTTCCGCGCCATCAACGTCAACGACTCGGTCACCAAGAGCAAGTTCGACAACCTCTACGGTTGCCGCGAATCGCTGGTCGACGGCATCAAGCGCGCGACCGACGTGATGATCGCCGGCAAGGTGGCCTGCGTGGCCGGCTACGGCGACGTGGGCAAGGGCTCGGCCCAGGCGCTGCGCGCGCTGTCGGCGCAGGTGTGGGTCACCGAGATCGACCCGATCAACGCGCTGCAGGCCGCGATGGAAGGCTACAAGGTCGTGACGATGGAGTACGCGGCCGACAAGGCCGACATCTTCGTGACGACCACCGGCAACAAGGACGTGATCCGCCACGAGCACATGGCCGCCATGAAGGACCAGGCCATCGTCTGCAACATCGGCCACTTCGACAACGAGATCGACGTCGCGTCGATCGAGAAGTACGAATGGGAAGAGATCAAGCCGCAGGTCGACCACATCACCTTCCCCGACGGCAAGAAGATCATCCTGCTGGCCAAGGGCCGCCTGGTGAACCTGGGCTGCGGCACGGGCCACCCGAGCTTCGTGATGTCCTCGTCGTTCGCGAACCAGACCATCGCGCAGATCGAGCTGTTCACCAAGCCCGACGCCTACCAGGCCGGCAAGGTCTACGTGCTGCCCAAGCACCTCGACGAGAAGGTCGCGCGCCTGCACCTGAAGAAGGTCGGCGCCATGCTCACCGAGCTGACCGACGCCCAGGCCGCCTACATCGGCGTGAGCAAGAACGGCCCCTACAAGCCGGACACCTACCGCTACTGATCGCGGCGCATGCGAGCCGACCAGTTGCTGGTGGAACGCGGCCTCGCCGCCTCGCGCTCGCAGGCCGTGCGGCTCATCGCCGGCGGCATGCGCTGGCGCGATGCGGGCTCGACCGATGCGTGGCGTTCGGTCGCGAAGAACCGCGACGAGGTGCCCGAGTCGGCCGAGCTCGAGCTCGACGACGCGGCCGAGGCGCGCTATGTCTCGCGCGGCGGGCTCAAGCTCGAAGGCGCGCTCGAGGCCAGCGGCGTCGATGCCGCCGGCAAGCTGTGCCTCGACGTGGGCCAGTCGACCGGCGGCTTCACCGACTGCCTGCTGCAGCGCGGCGCCGCCCGGGTGGTGGGCGTCGACGTCGGCCACGGGCAGCTGCATGCGAAGCTGCGCGAGGACGAGCGCGTGGTCGCCATCGAAGGCGTCAATGCGCGCGCGCTCTCGGCCGACGACCTGCGGGAAGAGGGCGAGGAGCCCTTCGCCGAGCGCTTCGACCTGATCGTCGGCGACCTGTCCTTCATCTCGCTCACGCTGGTGTTGCCGGCCGTGGTGCAGTTCCTCGCGGACGACGGGCAACTGCTGATGCTGGTCAAGCCGCAGTTCGAACTGCAGCCGGGCCAGGTCGGCAAGGGCGGCATCGTGCGCGACGCGGCGATGTACGAGATCGTCGAGAAGCGCCTGCGCGATGCCTGCGCCGCGCTCGAGCTGCGCGTGCTGCGCTGGTTCGACAGCCCGATCGCCGGCGGCGACGGCAACCGCGAGTTTTTCATTCACGCCGTGCGCGCGACGGGCGCGGGCGGTTCCTAAGGAGACGCAGGTGCGCCTTCCGCTGAGTTTCGAATTCTTCCCGACCAAGACGCCCGAAGGCGCGGTCAAGCTGCGCGCGGCGCGCCAGCAGCTCTATGCGCGCAAGCCCGAGTTCTGCTCGGTCACCTACGGTGCGGGCGGCTCCACCCACCAGGGCACCTTCGGCGCGGTGCAGGAGATCCTGTCCGAGGGCGTGGACGCGGCCAGCCATTTCTCGTGCATCGGCGCCACGCGCAAGACGGTGCGCGCGCAGCTCGCCGAGCTCAAGGCCATGGGCGTGAAGCGCCTGGTGGCGCTGCGCGGCGACCTGCCCAGCGGCTACGGCGCGGGCGGCGAGTTCCAGTACGCGAGCGACCTCGTGGCCTTCATCCGCGCGGAGACCGGCCGCGACTTCCACATCGAGGTGGCCTGCTATCCCGAGGTGCATCCGCAGGCGCGTTCGCCCGAGGCCGACCTGCAGGCCTTCGCGGCCAAGGTGAAGGCCGGCGCCGATTCGGCGATCACGCAGTACTTCTTCAGCGCCGACGCCTACTTCCGCTTCGTCGACGAGGCGCGCGCGCTCGGCATCGACACGCCGATCGTGCCCGGCATCATGCCGATCACCAGCTCGACGCAGCTGATGCGTTTCTCGGACGCCTGCGGTGCCGAGATCCCGCGCTGGATCCGGCTGCGGCTGCAGGCCTTCGGCGACGACACGGCCTCGATCAAGGCCTTCGGCCTCGATGTCGTGACCGACCTGTGCGCGCGGCTGCGCGAGGGCGGCGTGCCGGCGCTGCACTTCTACACGATGAACCAGTCGGCGGCCACGCTGGCTGTCCTGGAGCGCCTGGATTGAGAGGGGCGGCGCGGGCGCCTGGCTCGCTGCGCGGGGCGCTTCGCGCCGCGCTCGTGGCCTGCACCTGCGCGCTCGCTGGCTGCGCCATGCCGCCGGCGACCGAGGGCGGCGCGGCGCCGGACACCGTGGCGCAGGAGAGCCTGTCGCCGATCCCGCGCCAGATGACCGTGCCACCCGGCGCCGAGCCGCGTTCGAACGTGCCCTCGGTGCGCTACGACCTCGCGGTGACCGGCCCCGATGAACTTCCCGCCGACGGCCTGCCGGGCGACGAGCCGCGCGGGGAGGTGTTCGAGCGCGGCGGCGCCTCCTGGTACGGCATCCAGTTCCACCAGCGCCGCACCGCCAGCGGCGAGCGCTTCGACATGGGCGCCCTGACGGCCGCGCACAAGACCCTGCCCTTCAACACGCGCGTGTGCGTGCGCAGCCTCGTCAACGGCAAGGAAGTGCTGGTGCGCGTGAACGACCGCGGCCCCTACACCCAGGGCCGCGTGATCGACCTGAGCCGCGCCGCGGCCGACCGCATCGGGCTCGCGAGCCTGGGCATCAAGCAGGTGGCGCTGACCGTCATCGACCGCGAGGGCATGCGTTGCGACGGCGAGCTCGCGGAGCCGGGCGAGGCCGACGCGCCGTCGCTCGAGGTGGCGCCGGTGCGGCCGCCGCAGGCCCGGCCCGCGGCAACGCGCAAGGCGCCGGTACGCCGCGCGCCGGCACGGCGGCGCTGAGCGGATCAGCCCGCGGCGTCGATCGTGAAGCCCGCGTTGCGGTCCTGCCCCAGCTTCTGCACCAGCTGCGGCAGCGCCGCTTCGAGCAGCGGCTTGAGCGTGTAGGGTGGATTGATCAGGAACATGCCGCTGGCCGGCAGGCCCGGGCGGCGCGTTTCGCCGCTGGGCGCGGTCGTGATCTTGCTCGACTTGACCGTCAGCGTGACGTTGAGCGAGGACTTGCCGGCCTTGGTGGCCATGGTCTTGAGCCGGCGCGGCAGGTCGTGCGCCTCGGGCCGCGGAATGATCGGATACCAGACCGCGTAGGTGCCGGTGGCGAAGCGCTTGAGCGCCTCGGCCATGAAGTCGAGCACCCGGCCGTAGTCGGTCTTGAGCTCGTAGCTCGGGTCCATCAGCACCAGCGCGCGCCGCGAGGGCGGCGGCAGGAACTTGGTGGCGCTGCCGAAGCCGTCCTCGTGCAGCACGGCGATCTGGCGGCCGGCCTCGAGCTGCGCGATGTTGGCCGTGAGCGTGCGGCTGTCGGTGGGATGCAGCTCGAACAGCTTGAGCCGGTCGTGGTCGCGCAGCAGGTGCTGCACGATGAACGGCGAGCCGGGGTAGACGCGGGCGCCGCCCTTGGCATTGAAGTCGTGGATCACCTCGAGGTAGCGCGCGAGCGCGTCGGCCAGCGGGGCCTCGGCTTCCTGGGCGGCCTTCCTGGCGGGGGCGCCCGCCGCGGGAGTCGGCGCGGGCGTGGCCTTGGGGTCGGCGACCAGGCGCAGCACGCCCTCGGCGGCCTCGCCGCTGGTGCCCGCGTAATCGCCATCGAGCCGGTACAGGCCCGCGCCCGCGTGGGTGTCGACCACCGTCAGGGCGGTCTCCTTTTCGAGCATGTGATCGAGCGTGGCGATCAGCACCAGGTGCTTGAGCACGTCGGCGTGATTGCCGGCATGGAAGGCGTGGCGGTAGCTGAACATGAGAAGAAATACCTAAAAGGTGGAGGCATGCATCCGGCGGGATCGCTAGACTCGCGCGCCGGAAACATTAATTAACAAGAGGGACGCCAATGCGTGGAGCAGGGTGGAGATTCTGGGGCCTGTGCGTGGGTGCGGGCGTTTTGTCCATTTTGACGGGGTGTGCGTCGGTGACGCACGGCACCCAGCAGAGCGTGAAGATCGAGACGCTGACGGAGGCCGGAAAGACCGTCGAGGGTGCCAAATGCACGCTCACGAACGACCGCAACGGTATCGTGATGCGCTCGGGCGAAAGCGTCTCGGTGCGCCGTTCGGGCGCGCTGCTGAACATCGAATGCACGCAGCCGGGCCTGGCGCCGGCCACGGGGCAGGCGATTTCGCGCGTCAACACGGGCATGGTGGGCAACATCCTGATCGGCGGCGTGCTGGGCGCGGCCATCGATTCGGGCACCGGCGCCGGTTTCAACTACCCGAGCTGGATGCAGCTGGTGTTCGGCGAGGTGCGCAGCTTCGACCGCAGCGGCCAGACCGGCGACCAGGCGCTGGCGGGCACCCGCATCGGCGAGACCAAGCTGGCGGCGCCCTCCGTCGTGCCGCCGCCGCCCACGGCCATCGCGGTGACGCCACCGCCCCAGGTCGCGCCCGCACCCGCGCCTGCACCGACACCGCCGGTGGCCGCCGTGCCGCCACCGGCGCCGCGCGCCGTCGGCGCGCGCGTTTCGATGGACGATCTCGGCGCGCTGCTTCCCGCCAAGCCATGAGGACTCGCGTTCTCTGCCTGGCGGCACTGCTGGCCGCCGGCCCCGCCGCGGCGCTCGAGCCCGACGTGCTGTTCGCCAAGGTGTCGGGCAGCGTCTGGGCCATCCGCACCTTCGACGCCCAGTCCCGGCCGCTCAGCGCCGGCAGCGCGGTCGTGATCGCGCCCGGCCGGCTCGTGACCAACTGCCACGTGCTGGCCAAGGCCAGCAGCTTCGTCGTGCGCCAGGAGAACGTGGCCTACGGCGCCACTCTCGAGTACCCCGATCCGCAGCGCGACCTGTGCCAGGTCAAGGTGGCGAACTTCACCGCGCCGCCGGTGGCGCTGGCGCCCGCGGGCAGCGCGCGCGTGGGCCAGCGCGTCTATGCCATCGGCAATCCGCGCGGCCTTGAGAACACGCTCAGCGACGGCATCCTGTCGGGCCTGCGCGGCGAAGAGGGCGAGCGCCTGCTGCAGACCACCGCGGCCATCGCACCGGGCTCGAGCGGCGGCGGGCTGTTCGACAGCGAAGGCCGGCTGCTGGGTATCACGACCTTTGCCGCCAAGGACGGCGGCAGCCTGAATTTCGCAGTGCCGGCGGAATGGCTGGCCGAGCTGCCGGCGCGCGCGAAGACCGCGCTGGAAGCACGCACCAGCGGCGCCGACGGCAACGGCCGCGGCGCGCCCGCAGCCGGCCGTCCGGGGGCGCCACGGCTCGGCGAGGTGTTCGAATACGTGCTGATCGACGGCCTCACGGGCGTGCGGACGCCGGTGCGCTATCGGGTCGACCGGATCGAGGGCGAGAACGTCTATTTCAACCAGGGCGGGCGGGTCGAGAAGGCCGATGGCCAACTGGTGTCGGCGACCTCGCCGGCCGGCGGGCTGTTCGACGCCGCCTCGCCGCCCGGAGGCTGGACTCGTCCCGCGATGACGCCGGGCATGCGCTGGCGCAGCGAGTACACCTCGGCCTCCAGCGGGGAGAAGGCACGCTACGAGCTCGATGCCACGGTGATCGGCACGAGCCGCATGACCGTCGACGGCGAGGCGCTGAATGTGCAGCAGATCGCCTACGAGGGCTGGATGTTCGCGCTGGTGGGCACCGGACCCGCGCAGGCGCTGCCCTTCAAGGCGACGGCCTCCTATGCGCCCGACATGGGCCGGGTGGTCCGTTTCGAGGCCGAATACCGCCGCGCCTACCTCGGCATGACGCGCGAGACGCTGGAGCTGGTGCGGGTCTGGCGCTGAGCCCGGAGCGGGCGTTTCGGGGGCTCGAGGCCGCGGCGATCCGGAAAATTGCCCGCCAACCTCGATTCTTCGTATAATCGCGGGCTTCGCAGCGTTTTTGTGGCCCCGCGGCGAAGACATTTCACCACCTAAGAGATTCCCACCAGAGGAAAACCGACCGTGGAAAAGGGCCCGCCAAACCCTCTTTCGAAAAGAGAAATCTCATGACCACGTTCAGCGCAAAACCCGCTGACGTGAAGCACGAGTGGTTTGTGATTGACGCGACCGACAAGGTCCTCGGACGGGTAGCCAGCGAAGTTGCCCTCCGTCTGCGCGGCAAGCACAAGGCCATTTATACGCCTCACGTCGATACCGGTGACTTCATCGTCATCATCAATGCAGCCCAGCTGCGCGTCACCGGCGCCAAGTCCATCGACAAGGTGTACTACCGTCACTCGGGCTACCCGGGCGGCATCACGGCGACGAACTTCCGCGACATGCAGTCGAAGCACCCCGGCCGCGCGCTGGAGAAGGCCGTCAAGGGCATGCTGCCCAAGGGTCCGCTCGGCTACGCCATGATCAAGAAACTCAAGGTGTACGGCGGTGCAGAGCATCCGCACACCGCCCAACAGCCCAAAGTGCTGGAACTGTAAGGAGCCTTGAGAATGATTGGTGAATGGAACAACGGCACCGGCCGTCGCAAATCCAGCGTCGCTCGCGTGTTCCTGAAGAAGGGCACCGGCAAGATCACGGTCAACGGCAAGGACATCCAAGCGTTCTTCGGCCGCGAAACCTCGATCATGATCGCCAAGCAGCCGCTGGCGCTGACGAACAACCTCGAAACCTTCGACGTCATGGTGAACGTGCACGGCGGCGGCGAATCGGGCCAGGCCGGCGCGACCCGCCACGGCATCACCCGTGCGCTGATCGACTACGACGCGGCCCTGAAGCCGGTGCTGAGCCAGGCTGGCTTCGTCACCCGCGACGCGCGCGAAGTCGAGCGTAAGAAGGTCGGTCTGCACTCCGCACGCCGCCGCAAGCAGTTCTCGAAGCGCTGATCTCCAGCCTTCGCCTGCCGAGAAAACCGCCTTCGGGCGGTTTTTTCATGGGGCCTGCTTCCCGGCCCGGCCTTGCCCTCGCGTGGCTGCGACCCCACTTGCATTGGGTGCACCGCCCGCGGTCCCGGCCCCGAGGCCCGCATTGCAGTAGCATTCCTTCCCTTGGCCGCATGTTCCGGCCCCCTCTCCAGGAGTATTCCCTCATGAGCGCCGTTGCCGAAAACATCCAGACCCAGATGCCCGAACCGATCGTCTTCACCGACAGTGCGGCCGCCAAGGTGGCCGACCTGATCGCCGAAGAAGGCAATCCCGACCTCAAGCTGCGCGTGTTCGTCCAGGGCGGCGGCTGCTCGGGCTTCCAGTACGGCTTCACCTTCGACGAGATCACCAACGAAGACGACACGACCATGACCAAGAACGGCGTGTCGCTGCTGATCGATGCCATGAGCTACCAGTACCTGGTCGGCGCCGAGATCGACTATAAGGAAGACCTGCAGGGCGCCCAGTTCGTGATCAAGAACCCGAACGCCACCAGCACCTGCGGCTGCGGCTCCAGCTTCTCGGCCTGATCCTACCGATGGTGCCTGCCCGCAGCGCACCGTCCCCCACGAAGCCGCCTCCGGGCGGCTTTTTGCTTTGCGCCTCCATTCCCGCCCATGCCGCCCGACACCGCCGTAGCCAACACCGCCGTCGCCCCCGCCCGCAAGAGCCTGCTGTGGCTCGTGGCGGTGGGCTTCTTCATGCAGACGCTGGACGCCACCATCATCAACACGGCGCTGCCGGCGATGGCGGCCAGCCTCGGCGAGAGCCCGCTGCGCATGCAGTCGGTGGTGGTGGCCTATGCGCTGACCATGGCGATGCTGATTCCCGCCTCGGGCTGGATCGCCGACCGCTTCGGCACGCGGCGCGTGTTCTTCGCGGCCATCGTGCTGTTCGCGCTGGGCTCGGTGCTGTGCGCGCTCTCGCACGGGCTGGGGCAACTGGTGGCCGCGCGCGTGGTGCAGGGGCTCGGCGGCGCTCTGCTGCTGCCGGTGGGACGGCTGGCGCTGCTGCGCACCGTGCCGCGCGGCGAATTCCTGCAGGCGATGAGCTTCGTGGCGATTCCGGGCCTGATCGGCCCGCTGCTCGGGCCCACGCTGGGCGGCTGGCTGGTGCAGTACGCCTCGTGGCACTGGATCTTCCTGATCAACGTGCCGGTGGGCCTGGCCGGCTGCATCGCCACCCTGCGCTTCATGCCCGACCTGCGCGGCGCCGCGCTGCGGCGCTTCGACGCCGTGGGCTACGGCCTGCTGGCCTTCGGCATGGTGACGATCTCGCTCTCGCTCGACGGCGTGGCCGAGCTGGGCCTGCGCCAGGGCGGGGTGATGGTGGTGCTGGTCTTCGGCTTCGCGAGCGTGGTGGCCTACTGGCTGCGCGCGGCGCGCACGCCCGAGCCGCTGTTCGCGCCCTCGCTGTTCAAGGTGCCGACCCTGAGCATCGGCCTGCTCGGCAACCTGTTCTCGCGCCTGGGCAGCAGCTGCATGCCCTTCCTGGTGCCGCTGCTGCTGCAGGTGTCGATGGGCTATTCGCCGCTGCGCGCGGGCCTGATGATGCTGCCGGTGGCGCTGGCCGGCATGGCGATGAAGCGCTTCGCCACGCCGTTGATCACGCGCCACGGCTACCGCAAGGTGCTGGTGGTCAACACGGTGCTGGTGGGGCTCGCGATGGCCAGCTTCGGCCTCACGGCGCCGGGCCAGCCCTTCGCGCTGCATGTGCTGCAGCTGCTGTTCTTCGGCGCGGTCAATTCGCTGCAGTTCACCGCGATGAACACCATCACGCTCAAGGACCTCGACGGCAGCATGGCCAGCAGCGGCAACAGCCTGCTGTCGATGGTGCAGATGCTCGCGATGAGCATGGGCGTGGCCGCCGCGGGCGCGGTGCTCGCGGGCTACAACGGCGTGTTCGGCACCGACACCGCGGTGCGCACGCTCGATGCCTTCCAGGCGACCTTCGCCAGCATGGGCCTGATCACGGTGGCTTCGGCGCTCATCTTCTGGCATCTGCCGGCGGAAGTGCGGGCATCGCGGCCCGCGCAGCCCGAGGTCTCGGGCCAGGGCTGAGTCAGGCCGGGTAGATCGCGCCCAGCACGCGGGCGCCGCGGGCGCCGGTCACGCTGGCGAGGTTGCCGCTCTCGCGCCGCACCGTGGCGCGCGCCAGCCAGGCGAAGGCGGCCGCCTCCACCTGCTGCGGCGGCAGGCCGCGTTCGTTCGAGGCCACCACGGCGATGCCCGGCAGCAGGGCGCGCAGCCGCGACAGCAGGTGGCCGTTGAGCGCACCGCCGCCGCAGACGATCAGCAGCTTGCTCTCTTTTCCGTAGCGCAGCAGGTCGGCGGCGCAGGTGCTGGCGGTCAGCTCTGCGAGCGTGGCCTGCACGTCGACCGGCGCATCGGCCGCGCCGGTGCCCACGTGGGCGGCCAGCCATTCGGGATTGAACAGGTCGCGCCCGGTGCTCTTGGGCGGGGCCTTGGCGAAGAAGGGCTCGCCCTGCAGCCGCGCGAGCAGCTCGGGCAGCACCTGGCCGCTCGCGGCCCACTGGCCGTCGAGGTCGAAGGGCTGGCCGTGGTAGCGCTGGCACCAGTGGTCCATCAGCGCGTTGCCCGGGCCGCAGTCGAAGCCCAGCACCACCGCGCCCTCGGGTGCATCGCTGGCCGGCAGCAGGCTCAGGTTCGAGATGCCGCCGAGGTTCAGCACCGCGATCGGCTCGCCGGGTCCGGCGAACAGCGCCCGGTGGAAGGCCGGCACCAGCGGGGCGCCCTGGCCGCCGGCCGCGAGGTCGCGGCTTCGGAAGTCGGCCACCACGTCGATGCCGCAGAGCTCGGCCAGCAGCGAAGGGTTGTTGAGCTGCAGCGTGTAGCCGACCTCGTCGAATTCGCCGGGCCGGTGGCGCACGGTCTGGCCATGCACGCCGACGGCGCGCACCGCGCCGGGCTCGAGGCCGGCATCGGCCAGCAGTTGCCGGACCACGCCCGCGTAGACGCGAGCCAGCCCGTTGCCGGCGAGCGCCGCGCGATGCAGTTCGTTGTCGCCCGGGGTGTTGAGGGCCATCAGCTCGCCGCGCAGGCCGACCGGGAAGGTGGCGCTGGCGTAGCCGGTGACCGCGATCCCGCCGTCGGAGAAGTCGGCGAGCACGCCGTCCACGCCATCGAGCGAGGTGCCCGACATCAGTCCGATGTAGAGGTCGCCGGTGGCCATGGGGCTGGGGAAACCGCCGGAATGGCTCCGGCGCTTCATCTGTCTATCTGGAAGCGCGGCGCTCAGTCCGCGCTGGCCTGGACCACCGAGAACGCGGCGGCCAGCTCGGTGCGCGCGCCGACGGCGATGCGTTCGAAGGCCGGGCGCATCGCCGCGGTGATCGGGGCGCCGCCTTCCTGCGCGATCGAGGTCGGGTTCTGGTAGACGCCGTTGACCCGGAATTCGAAGTGCAGGTGCGGACCGGTGGCCCAGCCCGTGGAGCCCACGGCGCCGACGGTCTGGCCCTGGCTCACGCTCTGGCCGGCCTTGACGTCGATGCGGCTCAGGTGCGCATAGGCCGTCTGCTGGTTGTTGCGGTGGTTGATGATGACGATGTTGCCGTAGCCGTTCTGCGTGCCGGCGAAGTCGACCGTGCCGTCGCCGACCGTGCGCACGGCGGTTCCGGTGGGCGCCGCGTAGTCGATGCCGTTGTGCTGGCGCCAGCTGTTGAGGATCGGATGCATGCGCATCGCGAAGCCGCTCGACACGCGCGTGAATTCCACCGGCGTCGCCAGGTAGGCCTTGCGCAGGCTGTCGCCGTTCGGGCGGTAGTAGCTGCCCTTCTGGCCCGCGCCCGGCGGCTGGAACCACACGGCCTGGTGCACCTTGCCGTTGTTCTCGAACTCGGCCGAGAGCACGCGGCCGCTGCGCAGCGCCTGGCCGTCGGCCTCGAAGGTCTCGTAGACCACGGCGAAGCGGTCGCCCTTGCGCAGCTGGCGCACGTCGACGTCGCCCGCGAAGATGTCGGCCAGCTGGCTGGCGACGGCATCGGGGATGCGCGCCTCGTCGGTGGCGGCGAACAGCGAGCTGCGGATGGTGCCGCTGGCCAGGCGGGCGCCCGGCGTGAGGGTGTCGCGCTCGGTCAGGGCCACGAAGCCCACGGGCGTGCGTTCGACCACGAAGCGCTTGAAGCCGCCGTCGCCGTCGGGAATCCAGCGCGCGCTGAGCTTCTTGAGCTGGTTGTCCTGCGTGGCCTCGGCGGTCACGGTGCGGCCGGCGCGCGCGAACAGCGCGGTGCGGGCCTCGCCGCTGCCGCGCACGAAGGCGCTGGCGGCCGGATCGGAGATGCCCAGGCGCTTGAGCAGCGCCTCGGCGGTGTCGCTCGAGCGGGTGACGTCGGTGCGGAACAGCGTGAAGCTGAAATCCTCGAGCGACGTCGCCTGTTCGGCGAACGACAGGGGGGCGGAGGTGGCTTCGAGCACCTGGTGGACCGGGAGGTCCGAGGCATCGGGTCCGAGCGAAGCCACGGCGAGGGTTCCGGCGCTCAGCAGCGCCGCCGCGATGACCGCGGTGATCTGCTTGGGGTAGGTCCGGAACGTATAGGCCACGCGAGAAGCGAGAAGCTCCTCGGCGGCAAGAATGCCGTTGATCAAACTATGAATTCCAGCTCAGGTTTCTGCAGATCCGTCTGCAAAGCCCAGAGCGGTCAGGGCGGCGGGACGGTGCGGAAAAAGCGCCGCTTAGAATCCGGCGCTTGAAAAAGTCGGGCGAGTATAGCTTCCGCACTCCAAAAGTCAGCCAAAAAAAGCCCATGAACGCCGAATCTGTTACATCCGTGGCCCTTTCAAATAGTGTAGGACGCGCGCTTGAAATTTCCCTCCGCGGGGCTGACGAGCTGCTCCCCCAGGACGAGTGGGTGCGCAAGCTGCAGCGCTCCGAAGCCACCGGAACGCCGCTGCGCATCAAGCTGGGCCTGGATCCGACGGCGCCCGACATCCACATCGGCCACACGGTGGTGCTCAACAAGATGCGCCAGCTCCAGGACCTGGGGCACCGCGTGATCTTCCTGATCGGCGACTTCACCACCACCATCGGCGACCCCTCGGGCCGCAACAGCACGCGCCCGCCGCTCACGCGCGAGCAGATCGAGGCCAACGCCCAGACCTACTACAAGCAGGCCAGCCTGGTGCTCGATCCCGAGAAGACCGAGATCCGCTACAACTCCGAGTGGAGCGACCCGCTGGGCGCGCGCGGCATGATCCAGCTGGCCGCCAAGTACACGGTGGCCCGCATGATGGAGCGCGACGACTTCAACAAGCGCTTCAAGGCCGGCCAGTCGATCTCGGTGCACGAGTTCCTCTACCCGCTGATGCAGGGCTACGACTCGGTGGCGCTCAAGAGCGACCTCGAGCTCGGCGGCACCGACCAGAAGTTCAACCTGCTCGTGGGCCGGCACCTGCAGCAGGAATACGGCCAGGAACCGCAGTGCATACTCACTATGCCGCTGCTGGAAGGGCTCGATGGCGTCGAGAAGATGTCCAAGAGCAAGAACAACTACATCGGCATCAGCGAAGACGCCAACACCATGTACGCCAAGGTGCTGTCGATCTCCGACGACCTGATGTGGCGCTGGTACACCCTGCTGAGCTTCCGCTCGCTCGAGGAGATCGCCGCGCTCAAGGCCGAGATCGAGGCCGGGCGCAACCCGAAGGACGCCAAGGTCGCGCTCGCCAAGGAGATCACGGCGCGCTTCCACAGTCCGGCGGCGGCCGACACGGCCGAGCAGGACTTCATCAACCGCAGCAAGGGCGGCGTGCCCGACGAGATCGCCGAAGTGGCGCTGGCGGGCGCCCCGCTGGGCATCGGCCAGCTGCTCAAGCAGGCCAACCTCGCGGCGTCGTCCGGCGAGGGCAACCGCCTGATCGACGGCGGCGGCGTGCGCATCGATGGCGCGGTGGTCAGCGACAAGGGTCTCAAGCTGCCGGCCGGCAGCTACGTGGTGCAGGTCGGCAAGCGCAAGTTCGCGCGCGTGACCTTGTCCTGAGCCGGGCGCTCCCAAAGAAAAAGGCCGGGTCGATCCCGGCCTTTTTTGCTCGAGGGGCGTGCCTCAGCGCACTTCGATCGTCACGCGCCGGTTGCGCGGCTCGTCGACCTCGTCGGCCGTCGGCACCGCCAGTTCGCGTTCGCCGCGGCCCGCGGCCTCGATGCGGTTGGCCGGGAAGCGGCGCTCGATGAAGAGCTGGGCCACTTCCTGCGCGCGGCGCAGCGAGAGCGCGTCGTTGTTCTGCAGCGTGCCCTTGGTGTCGGTGTGGCCGACCACGACGATGTCGCCGCCGGGGCGCGCCTGGGCGGCCGCCAGCGCCTCTTCCATGATCTTCTGCGAGGCAGCCGTCAGCGTGATGGTGCCGAGCTCGAAGTACACGGTGTAGCGCTGCGACGGCGGCGGGCGCATCTCGAACAGCGGCTTGTTCTCGGCCTGCACCTTGGCCGGATCGGCGGCGTCGACCACCGGCGCGCCCGAGGCGCCCTGTTTGGCCGTGGCGCGCTGGTAGGGCCGCGAGAGCACCTCCTCGCCGTCCTTGGCGCGCACCACCACCGCCGAGGCGGTGCCGTCGGCCTGCGGCAGCAGCACCACGCGGGTGGCGGGCGAGGAACAGGCCGCGAGCAGTGCAACCAGCAGCGCGGCGCCGAGGAAGCGCAGGCGGGAGAAAAAGAGGGGGCTGGAACCGGAACGCATCATGGCTGGCCGTCGGTCTGGACGATGAAGTCGGTGCCGCGGATGCCGATGGTCGCCGTCTGCGTCTCGACGCGCACCGCGTCGGGGTTGGTCTTGCCGATCAGGCCGGTGATCATGCGCATCGAGCCGCGCAGCAGCGAAACCAGCAGCCCGCCTTCATGGGTGGTGGCGTCGAAGTGGAACTGCTTGAGGTCGAGCCGCGAGGAGGGGCCGACCACCAGCGTGGTGTCGTCGCGCAGCACGACCGCGGCCGAGGAGTCGGGGCCGGTCACGATCCGGTCGACCGAGGCCAGGGCGTCGCCGGGCACGGCATTGCGCGCGGCGGCGGCGGCGCTCAGCAGCTTGACGTCGCCGCGCACCGACTTCACGAAGCCGGCCTGGCGCTCGGGGGCCGCCGTGGCGGGAGCGGCGGCGGGGGCCGCGGGCGTGGACGGGGCGGTCTGCGCCTGCGAAATCGCCGCGGCGCCGAGCAGCGCGCAGCCCAGCAGGGGCAGGAGGAATTTCTTGTGCATCATCGGGTTTTCCGCGAACTGTTTCGGGGCGGACACAATTATTAATGCGAAGGCGTTACACCTGGACACGAACATGATAATTCGGCGGCTAACTGCGGCCTTTTACCGTTTTTCCTGTCGCCTGTCGCCGTCATCACCCTGCGCGTTCGCATGAATCTCACACCCAAGACCTTGTTGCGGGCCTCCATCGCGGTGGCGCTGGTCACGATCGTGCTCAAGAGCCTCGCGGGCTACATCACCCATTCGATGGGCTTGATCTCGGACGCGATGGAGTCCTTCGTCAACCTGGCGAGCGCCACCTTCGCGCTGGCCATGGTGACGATCGCGGAGCGCCCGGCCGACGAGGGCCATCCCTATGGCCACCACAAGGCCGAGTACTTCTCCTCGGGCTTCGAGGGCATCCTGATCGTGGGCGCGGCCGTCGCCATCTTCTGGGTCTCGGTGCAGCGGCTGCTGGCGCCGCAGCCGCTCGAGCAGCTCGGCTGGGGCCTCGCGCTGTCGATCGTCAGCTCGGGCCTGAACGCCGGGCTCGCGTGGCTGCTGTTCCGCGCCGCCCAGGCCCGCCGTTCGATCGCGCTGGAGGCCGACGCGCGCCACCTGATGGCCGACGTCTGGACCTCGGCCGCGGTGCTGGTGGGCATCGTCGCGGTGCATTTCACCGGCTGGCTCTGGCTCGATCCGCTCCTGGCCATCGGCGTGGCGCTGAACATCGCGCGCGAGGGCGCCAGGCTGGTCTGGCGCTCCTCGCAGGGCCTGATGGACCAGGCGCTCGAGCCCGAGACCCAGGCACTGCTGCGCGCCACGCTCGAGCGTTTCGCCGCCGGCGTGCCCGAGGGCGACCGGCTGCGCTTCGACGACATCTTCACGCGCAGCGCTGGCCAGCGCCGCTTCGCCGACCTGCACATGCACGTGCCCGGCGACTGGACCCTGGAGCGCGCCGCCGCCCTGCGCGATGCGCTCGAGCAGGCCCTGATGGACGCCGTGCCCGGCCTGCGCGTGACCATCCAGCTGCTGCCGCTGGGCATGGAAGCCCGCGCCACCCGGCTTCCGTCAGACACCCTCGAGGAATCCCATCCATGAAAGCAGTGCTCCAGCGCGTGGCGCAGGCACGCGTCGACATCGCGGGCCGCACCGTCGGCGAGATCGGCGCCGGGCTGCTCGTGCTGCTGTGCGCCGAGCGCGGCGACACCGATGCCGCGGCCGACCGCATGCTCGCCAAGATGCTCAAGCTGCGCATCTTTTCCGACGCGGCCGGCAAGATGAACCGCAGCGTGCAGGACATCGGCGGCGGCCTGCTGGTGGTGAGCCAGTTCACGCTCGCGGCCGACGTGAGCGGCGGCAACCGCCCGAGCTTCACGCTCGCGGCGCCGCCCGACGAGGGCCGCCGGCTCTACGACCACTTCGTCGCCCAGGCGCGCTCCGCGCACCCCGTGGTGGCCACGGGCGAGTTCGGCGCCGACATGCAGGTGCACCTGCTCAACGACGGGCCGGTCACGATTCCGCTGCAGATGAGCTGAGGGCGGCGCGGGCCTCGTTCAGTCGCGCCGCAGCAGCGCTTCCCACGCCACCTTCGGGTGCTCGTAGCGGTCGATGGTCAGTTCCTCGAGCTGCGCGATGCGCCAGCCGCGCGCGAACAGCCGCTGCACGGTGGCGCGCTCGAAGAAGCGCTTCGGCGCGCCATCGACGAGGTAGAGGTTGTCCTCGTCCGAGCGACCCGGGCCGCGCCCGCCGTAGTGCCGGTCGTTGACCGAGTTGAGCCGGCACAGCAGCACGCCGCCGGGCCGCAGCGTCGCGTGGATGCGCGCGACCAGCTCCAGCGTCTGCTCCCATTCGAAGTAGTGCAGCGACAGGCTCGCGAGCACAACGCCGATGCGCTGCCCCTCGGCCAGCGGAAAGGGCGCGCGGAAATCCTGGTTGTGCACGCGCACGCCCGCCAGGCGCCGCTCGCGCGCCGCGTCCGCCGCCCGTGGCGACAACTCGATCGCCTCCACGCGCAGCCCCGCGGCCGCCAGCGTGGCGCTGTCGCGGCCGTCGCCGCAGCCCAGCTCGAGCACCGGGTCGGCGCCCGCGCATTCGGCCAGCAGCGGCAGCCAGGGCCTGAGCCACGGATCGGTATCGGCGCCGGTCATCGGTGCGCGTTCCCTCAGCGGTTGTAGGGATCGCGGATGCCCAGCCCCGCGAGGATCTCGATCTCGCGCGCCTCCATCGCCTCGGCGTCTGCCTCGCCGGTCTCGTGGTCCCAGCCCTGCGCATGCAGCGTGCCGTGCACCAGCAGGTGCGCGTAGTGCGCGGCCAGCGTCTTGCGCTGCTCCTTCGCTTCGCGCGCCACCACCGGCGCGCACAGCACCAGGTCGGCCATGACGAGCGGCGCCTGCGCATAGTCGAAGGTCAGCACGTTGGTCGCGTAGTCCTTGCCGCGGAACTCGCGGTTGAGCTGCTGGCCCTCGTCGGCATCGACGATGCGTACCGTGATCTCGGCGTCGGCGTCGAGCGCATGGCGGATCCAGCGCGTCACGCCGTGGCGCGGCAGCGCGACGCGGTGCCGTTCCACGCCCTTGAAGCGGCCGAACTGCAGCGACAGGGCGAGTGCATGGAGCGCCATCTCAGCGCCCGCCCGCGGCCGTGCGCTTGCGCTGGCCGTCGTAGGCGTCGACGATGCGCGCCACCAGCGGATGGCGCACCACGTCGGCGCTCGTGAAGTGCGTGATCGCGATGCCGTTCACGCGCCGCAGCACGCGCTCGGCGTCGATCAGGCCGCTCAACTGTTGCTTGGGCAGGTCGATCTGGCTCACGTCGCCCGTCACCACCGCCTTGGCGCCGAAGCCGATGCGCGTGAGGAACATCTTCATCTGCTCGGGGGTGGTGTTCTGCGCCTCGTCGAGGATCACGAAGGCGTTGTTGAGCGTGCGCCCGCGCATGAAGGCCAGCGGCGCGATCTCCAGCGCGTTGCGCTCGAAGGCCTTCTGCACCTTCTCGAAGCCCATCAGGTCGTAGAGCGCGTCGTACAGCGGCCGCAGGTAGGGGTCGACCTTCTGCGTCAGGTCGCCGGGCAGGAAGCCCAGCCGTTCGCCGGCCTCGACCGCCGGGCGCGTGAGCACGATGCGCTGCACCGCGCTGCGCTCGAGCGCATCGACCGCGCAGGCCACCGCGAGGTAGGTCTTGCCGGTGCCGGCCGGGCCGATGCCGAAGGTGATGTCGTGCTTGGCGATGTTGTCGAGGTAGATGGCCTGGGTGGGCGTGCGCGCGCGCAGGTCGGCGCGCCGGGTGGCGAGCGCGATCGCGCCGTCGCCGTCCTCGTCCTCGTCCATCGAGCCGTCGCCGGCCAGCGTGAGCTGCACCACCGCCGCGTCGATCGGTCGCTGGGCGATCTCGTAGAGCGCCTGCAGCACGTCCATCGCGCGCTGGGCGTTGACCTTGGGGCCGTCGATCTTGAACTGCTCGTGGCGGTGCGCGATCTTCACCGAGAGCGCCTCCTCGATGCGGCGCAGGTGGGCGTCGAGCGGGCCGCACAGGTGACCCAGGCGCGTGTTGTTGGGCGGGGCGAAGGTGTGTCGCAGAATCACGCGGTTTCCATTTCCATCTTTATTGGTAGCCCATGCAAGACCGGCCCTGCTCCAGAAAATGCAACCCAAGGCGGGAAGCGCCGCAAGCGTCGGGGGGGCGCCAATGATAGGCAAACTCACCGGGATTCTTGCCGAACGCAATCCGCCGCAGGTCGTGATCGACTGCAACGGCGTCGGCTACGAGGTCGACGTGCCGATGAGCACCTTCTACAACCTGCCCAACGTGGGCGCCAGGATCTCGCTGCTCACGCACTTCATCGTGCGCGAGGACGCGCAGATCCTCTACGGCTTCGGCAGCGCCGAGGAGCGCGCGGCCTTCCGCCAGCTCATCAAGATCTCGGGCGTGGGCCCGCGCACCGCGCTGGGCGTGCTCTCGGGCATGAGCGTGGGCGAGCTCTCGCAGGCCGTCACCCTGCAGGAGGCCGGCCGGCTGGTGAAGGTGCCCGGCATCGGCAAGAAGATCGCCGAGCGCCTCCTGCTCGAGCTCAAGGGCAAGCTCGGCGCCGACATCGGCCTGCCCGCGCACGCGGCCTCCGATGCCCAGGCCGACATCCTGCAGGCGCTGGTGGCGCTGGGCTACAGCGACAAGGAAGCGGCCGCCGCGCTCAAGGCCCTGCCGAAGGACGCGAGCGTGAGCGACGGCATCAAGCTGGCGCTGAAGGCGCTGGCGAAGTAAGGCCTAGGCGCGCAGCGCTGCCACCAGCGCGCCCAGCAGGGCGTGCGTCTCGACCAGGCTCGGCCCGTGCACCGGCTGCGGCCAGGCGCTGTGGATCGCGACCACGAGCCGTTCCTTCGGATGGATGTAGAGCTGCTGCCCGAAGATGCCGAGCGCGGCGAACAGGCCGCCATCGAGTTCGGGCAGCGCCTGCGCGCCGCTCGGGAAAGTCCACCACTGGTAGCCGTATCCCATCGGCTCGTAGCCCTCGAGCGTGCCGGGCGCGAGCCGCTGCGCGGGGTCGGCGCGCGTGGCCTCGCCCAGCCAGTCCTCGGGCAGCACGCGCTGTCCGCCGGCCATGCCGCCGCCGAGGATGAACAGGCCGAAGCGGCCGAAGTCGCGCAGGGTCGCGTTGACGCCGCTGCCCGCGAAGGCCTGGCCGCCCGGCGCGTCGAGCTGCCAGTAGGCATCGGCCTCCATGCCGAAGGGCGCCCAGATCTTGCGCGACAGGTAGTCGCCGATCGGCTCGCGCAGCGCGCTGGCCAGGATCCTGCCGACCAGGTAGGTCTCGCCGGTGCTGTAGTTGAAGCGCGTGCCGGCCGGTGCCGCGCGCGGCAGCGTCGCCATGAAGGCCAGCACCGCGCCCGCGTCCTGGTCGAGTTGCGCGCGCAGCATGCGGCGGCGGTCGGAGGCCGGGTCGAGGTAGTCCTCGTTCCAGGCCACGCCCGAGCTCATCTGCAGCACCTGCCGCAGCGTCACGCCCTCGTAGGCCGAGCCGGCCAGCACGGGCACGTAGCGCACGACCGGCTCGTCCAGGCTCGCGATCAGGCCGTCGTGCAGCGCCGCGCCCACCAGCGTGGAGGCGATCGACTTCGCAACCGAGAACGACATCCAGCGCGTGGCCGCGTCGTTGCCCATCGCGTAGCGCTCGAGCACCACCTGGCCGTCCTTGATCGCCAGCAGGCCCGCCGTGCGGTTGCGCGCCATGAACGCGTCGATGCCGAACTGCCCGTCGCCAGCGCGGTAGCGCACGTCGACCGCGGGGCCCGCGGGCAATGGATGGACCTGCGCGCCGCGCTGGATCGTGCGCGTCGCATAGAGCCGGTCCATGTGGCGGTAGGTGGGCGCCTGCAGTTCGGGCGCCAGCGTCATCAGGTCCTCGAGCCGGCCGATGGCCTCGGTGTCCGCCATGCAGCAGCTCCTTACTTGGCCGGCTTCGCCGGCCGGTTCAGCCCCAGCGTCGGCGTCTCGTCGAAGAAGTTCCAGGGCTTGAGCAGCGCATGCACCCACTCGGTGGGCATGATCGGCCATTCCTCGGCGCGCGCGACGTGGGTGGTGCCGGTGGTGAGCCAGACCACGTTGTCGGTGTTCACGATCGCCTGGTCGTCGGCGGTGAACTGGCCCAGGCCGGTGTCCTTGTTCGAGCGGTTCGGGTACTTGCCCTCGGGGAACTGCTCCTCGGGGTCGTAGCGCGTCACCCAGAGCTGGCGGTCCATGAAGCTCAGGCGGTGGTTGATCCACTCGTCCTGCGCGAAGTTGGCGCCCTTGGCGATCGGGTGCGTGCCGCCCGCGTAGGGAATCAGCTGGTACGAGACCGGGTTGCCGACCTTGTTGCTCTTCGACGGGTTGCTCAGCAGCCGGATCGTCGAGGGATCGAACTTCTGCGCCGCCTGCCGCTCGGTCGCCACCGTGCGCTGCACCGTCTGCATGGTGCTGGTGCGCGGGCCGCCGCGGGTGTTGGGCAGCACCACCGGGTCGACCTCGGTCAGCGAGTTGTTCTCGCCGTCCACGTCGAGGTCGAGCCGGAAGTTGTAGATGTGCTGGTGCGTGGTGCCGACGATGTGGTGGTCGAGCAGCGTGCCGTAGCGCGTGTCCTCGGCGGCGGTCGCGTCCTGCATGGTGCGCGACTTCACGCCCTTCACGGCCTCGATGCCGGTGGCGCCCGCGTTGATGCCGATGGTGCCGTTCTCGGCGAACACCCAGTCGAACAGGTAGTCGTAGTTGCCCACCGTGCTGATCCAGCGCACCACCAGTTCGCGCCGCTCGGTGCTCACGTTGGGCTTGCCCATCTCCTGGTGCTTGAACTCGGGATCGGCATAGCGCTCGAAGACCGCGATCGCGCGCGGCACCTTCACGGGCGCGCCGGTGTAGTCGGCCAGCGTGGCGTCGAGCAGCACGGCGTTCTGCGGCGCGTCCTTCTCGGGTTCGATCGGCGAGGTCAGCGTGCCCATGCCGTACTCGCCCGAGTCGAGGTAGGCCTTGAAGTACCAGCCGGTGTCGGGGTCGCCGTAGGGCACGATCATTCCGCCCAGCGAGCCCTCGTACATCACCTTGCGCTTGGTGCCCTTGTCGTTGTAGGTCACGGTCGAGAGCACCAGGCCCACGCGCGAGTCGAGCCGCAGGTGGAAGTCCCAGTTGCGCCAGTGCAGCATGTTGCCGGCGATGGTGTAGTTCTTGCCCTCGGGTTCAGTGATCTCCAGCGGCTTGGGCGCGGGCGTGCCGGCGCGGTCGCGGCCGTCGTAGGGCGTGGGCTTGAGCGGCACCGGCACCAGGCCGCCGTCCTCGATCTTCAGCACCTTCTTCTGCTCGAGGTCGACCACCGCCACCAGGCCTTCGATCGGGTGCGCCCAGTAGTTGCCGTCGCCCACGTCGAGGTAGCTCACCACCTTGAGCAGGCGGTCCTCCTGGCGCAGCGAATCCTTGCCGTCGAAGTAGCCCACGGTCAGCGGCGTGGCCACCACCTTCTTCACGTCGTCGATGCCGCGCGTGGCGAGCGCCTTCGCGTAGTCGGCGCTGGCCTCGATCGCGCTCTGCACGGTGGCGAAGTCGTCGAGCAGCACCATGCCGTGCGCGCCTTCCACCGGCTTCCACTCGAGCAGCCTGCGTGCCGCGAGGTCGATGCTGCCCTCGATCACCTTCTTGCCGTCGAGCGCGACGAAGCTCGCCTGCCGCGCGGCGCGCACCGGCTGGCCCGAGAGCGCGAAGGCCCAGACCTGGTCCTTGGGCGGGCGCTTCAGGGTGATCTCGGTGAAGCGCAGGCCGGGCTTGTAGTTGCCCGAGGCCTTGATCGTCTCGAGCGCGGCCTGGATCTCCTCGGCCGACAGCGGATTGAGCGGATTCGGCGTGCGCTCGACCACGAAGGTGCGGTCCAGGCTGGACTGGAACACCTGGTTGATGAAGTCGTGCGGCACCCAGGCCGCGCCCTTGCGCAGCACCACCGGCACGTCGAGCTGCAGCGGCTGTCCGTTGATCAGCGCGGTCTTCGAGCCGGGCTTGATGCGCACCAGCGTGCCGTTGCGCGCCACCGTGTAGACGTTGGCGAAGCTGTCGAAGCGCACGGTGGCGCCGAAATCCTCGACCGTCTTCTTGAGCGGCACCATGTGGGCCGCGCCGCCATGGGCCTGGGCGCCGCCGGTCGCGAGCGGGCCGAGGGCCAGCGCGAGCGCGGTGGCAAGAAGGGTGCGGGTAGTGCCGCGGACCGGCGTTCGATGGTGGCTGCTGCGCATGGCCTGCTTTTCCCTTTTCTTCGCGTGTTGTCTGAAACGACGACGAAGTTAAGGGCGCGGCCCATACGGCGGTTAGCCGGATTCGGCAAGCCAGCGCGCACGCGTGGCGGAAGGCAGCTCGCCGAACAGCCGGCTGTAGTCGGCCGCGAAGCGCGACAGGTGCCAGAAGCCCCAGCGCGCCGCCACGTCGCCGATGCTGTCGCGCCGGTGCGTCTGCAGTTCGCACCGCACCCGGTTCAGCCGCATCACGCGCAGGTAGGTCACGGGGCTCAGGTGCACCACGTCCTCGAAGGCGTACTGCAGCGCGCGGCGCGACACGCCGGTGGCCGCGCAGAGGTCGGGCACGCTGATGGCCTCGTCGGCATGGGCGCGCATGTACTCGCGCGCCAGCGCCACGATGTGGCGCCGCGCCACCGTGCCGGGCGGCAGCCGGGTTTCGAAGGCGTCGCAGCCGATGCAGTGCAGCACCGCGTCGGCCAGCGACAGCGACAGCATGTGGCGCGCCGCCGGCTGCTCGAGCTGCGCGAGGTTGCCGCGCGCCAGCGACAGCGCCGCGCCCAGCAGCTTCGACAGCTCGCTCTCGTCGAAGCCCGGCTGGCGCACCGGCGCCGGCTCGGGCAGGCGCAGCTCGAAGTCGGCGCCGAACAGCGTGGTCGCGAGCTCGGCCAGCGGCGCGGTGTCGATGCACACCGCCATCAGGTCCATGCCGGCGCCGGCCAGCAGTTCGAATTCGCGCTGCGGCGACAGCGCGATCAGGCGCCGGCCCTCGATCTCGTGGCCGCAGTACCAGCTGCCGCTGCCCGCGACCTCGGTGACGGCGAACGAGACCGTGCCCGGGCGGCCCTGGCCGTTCTGCAGCAGGGTCTGGTTCGCATGCTCGTGGAAGACCTGGACGAAGCCCAGGTGCAGGTCCTCGGACAGGCCCTCGAAGCGGCCGTTCGACAGCTGTTCGTAGTGCTGGTCCCAGTGGTCCAGGCTCGAGGCCTGTGCCTGGGCCTCGGCGTTCAGGTGGCGGGAGAAGTGAAGCTCGGTCATGGTCGGCGCGGACGCTGGCACGGCGGCCGTCGTCGAGCCGACGAGCAGGAACCGTGCCGATCAGCGCGCAGTCTGCAAGAAGCGCGAGCGCTTGACCATCTTGCTTACCCTCGGTCCGGCTGGCGCCTCATTCGGGCTGGAGCCCGATGTCCTTGACCAGCGCGCCCCAGTCGCGCAGGTCCTGGCGCAGGGTCGCGGCGAACTGCTCGGGCGTGTTCTGCGGCAGGTCGGTGAAGTTGAGCTCGCGCAGGCGCTGCACCACGGCCGGGTCCCGCAGCGCGCGGTTCACCGCCTCGTTGAGCTTCTTCACGATCGCCGGCGGCGTCTTCGCGGGCGCCAGCACGCCGTACCAGGCATAGGTGGTGAACGGGTAGCCGGACTCGGTCATCGTCGGCACCTCGGGCAGCATCGGGATGCGCGAGGGCCCGCTGTTGGCCAGCGCCCGGAGCCGGCCGGCGCGCACCAGTTCCACCGTCGAGGACATGTCGGCGAAGGCCGCCTCGACCTGGCCGCCCATCAGGTCCTGCACGCAGGGGCCGCTGCCCTTGTAGGGCACGTGCTCGATCACCAGGCCGGCCTGCTTCTTGAGGCTTTCCATCGCCAGGTGGCCGCCCGAGCCGTTGCCCCAGGAGCAGTAGCTGAGCTTGTCGGGCCGTGCCTTGGCATAGGCGACGAAGTCGGCCAGCGTCTTCACCGGCAGGTCGTTGCGCACCAGCAGCAGGTTGCCGCCGCGGCCGATCTGCGCCACCGGCGCGAAGTCCTTCACCGGGTCGTAGGGCAGCTTGCGGTAGAGGCTGGGGTTCACCACCATCGCGGCGGCGTAGGTGAACAGCAGCCGGTAGCCGTCGGGCGCCGCGCGCGCCACCTGCTCGGTGCCGAGGATGCCGTTGGCGCCGGGCCGGTTGTCGACCACGAAGGGCTGCTTGAGCGACTTGCCCAGCGCGTCGGCGACCAGCCGCGCGATGGTGTCGGTGCCGCCCGCGGCGGCCGTGGGCACGACCAGTGTGACGGGCTTGTCGGGATAGGCCTCGGCGCCCTGCGCGGCGGCCGTGGCCAGCAGGCCGGCGAGGAACAGGCCGCGCAGGCCGGTGCGGAGAAGGGATGCGGTCATGGGTATGCGGGTCCTCGGGAAGTCATTGGATACCGAAGCGCGCCTGCGTGCCCTGCTCGAGCATGTCGGCGCTCACGCGGTAGAGGTTGCGCGACACGTAGCTGGGCACCTGGCGCGCGCGCTCGCGCAGCCATTCGGCCTTGAGCGCGCGCGCCTCGGCCAGCTCGGGCGCGTCGCCGCGCGCGGTGGCCAGCAGGTCGATCACGTGCAGCGCGAGCTGCCATTGCCCTTGCTGCGCGAGCGCGCGCGCCCGCGCGATCAGGCCGGCCTTGTCGGTGATGGCCTCGGCCACGGCCTGGCCGATGGCCTCGGGCGGCTCGGGATGCAGGCTGGTCGGGTTGCGGTCCCACCAGCCGTTCTCCGAGCGGTAGATGTCGCGCACGATGTAGGCCGGGTCGCCGTAGGTGGGCTTCATCCAGTCGACCGCGAACAGTTCGTCGGGGCAGCGGATGCGCGCCAGCAGCTCGCGCTCGTTGAGGCCCTCGTTCATCAGCCGCACCACCTCGGCGCGCAGCCAGCGCAGCGCGCGCGCCGTGTGGGTGAGCACGTGCCGCACCTGGTCCTCGCCCTCGAGCGTGGCGCCGAACTCGCGCACCGCCTTGCGCGCGCCGAGCGCGGCCAGCGCCTCGAGCGTGTCGGCCCAGCGCACCGTGTCGCGCAGGGTGCGAAAGGGCGTGCCGATGTTGGGGATCGAGTCGATCAGCGCCGCGCCGCCGTAGAGCACGCGCTGCGCGGGGCTCCACAGCGCGATCGCGTCGTCGGTCTCCGAGGGCGCCCAGCGCAGCTCGATGGCGCGCTCGCCGTGGCCGATGACCAGCCGCTCGTCGAAGGTCTCGGTCGGCGCATGCATCGACAGCCGCTGCGCGAAGAAGCCCGCGGGCCGGTTGAACTGGATCTCGGCCATGCGGTGCTGCAGCGCCTCGGTCTCGCGGTAGCGCGCGAGGCGCCGCGGCACGTTGCGGTGCGCGATCACGCGCGGCGGCGCGTCGCCGCGCCGCGCCGCATGGGCGAGCCACATCGGCACGCCGGCGTTGTAGCCCACATGACCGTGGCTGTAGCACAGCGCATGCAGCGGCGCGTCGCTGAGTTCGCGCACCGCGTCGATCATGCCCTGCGTCACCGAGCCGCCCGGGCCGGCGTCGATCACCACCAGGCCGACATCGGTCTCGGCCACGAAGGACTGTCCCTGCCCGCGCAGGATGTGCAGGCCCGGCGCCACCGTCTCGGTGCCGCTGCCGACGATGAGGAAGGGTTTCTCTTGTTCCTGTGTGTTGTTCATACGGTGTCTCCGATGCGGACCAGCGGCGGCAGCGCATAGCGGCCGTCGAGCATCTCCGCGCGCGGCACGTAGGCGCGCAGGCAGAGGTAGAAGGCGCCCGCGGGCGCGGGCAGCCAGTTCGCACGCGCGGCCTCGTCCGCGGGCGCCGCATGCTGGATGCGCAGCGTGAGGCCACCGTCGGCATCGCGGCGCAGCGCCGGCGTGCGGTCGCCGATGGCGTAGCGGTCGATCGGGTTGTCGACCAGCATGCAGTCGCGGCTGTCGTACATGGTGAGCGACCAGAAGGCCTCGACCGGCGGCAGCTCGCCGGGCCCGAAGCGCAGCGTGTAGCAGTGGCTGCCGTGCAGCGCGCGGCCCGCGGCGTCGTGCCAGGCGAGCGGGTAGGTGGCCTCGCGGCTCTCGAGCATGCCGATGTACTTGAGCGCGACCAGCGCGCGCATCCGGTGGTCGTCGCCGAAGCTGGCCTCCACCAGCGGCATGGCCACCCAGCCGCTGGCGGCCGCGCGGCCCGCTTCCGTGGCGCGCAGCCGCGGCAGCACGCGGGCGATCGCATCCTGCAGCAGGTCGCGCTGCGTGCCGTCGAGCGCGCCGGCCTCGGGGTGCAGGCCGAGCGCGGCGTAGCGCGCGAGCCGGTCGGCATCGCGCGCGGGCGGCGGGTTCTCGCGCAGCGCGCGCTGCACCTGCGCCGCGAAATGCCCGGCATCCGGTGCCGCCTTCGGGTCGCAGGCCGGGTCGAAGGCCATGGGCCGGGGCGCCGCGCCGGCCTGCCAGTCGGCCAGCGTGCGCACCACGAAGCCGTCCTGCAGCGCATGCACCGCGGGCAGGTCGTGCGGCCCGTCGACCAGGATGCGGCCGATGACCCAGAGCCAGCGCGTGGGCGCCTCGATGCGCGCGCCGGGCGTGTCGAAGGCGGGCGGCAGCTCGCCGCGCCAGCCCGGCGGCACGAGCACGAAGGAACGCGCCGCCGTGCCCGTGAGCCGCTGGCCGATGTGGGCGAAGGGGTTGGTGTAGAAGTCGAGCAGGCCCAGCACGTAGTAGCGCCCCGCGGTGTCGGGGACGTCGATCACCAGCGGGCCCGCGCCGAGGTCGAGCCAGGCGTTGGTGTAGAGCGTGTCGTTGTTCGGCGTCACGACGCGGCTCTTTCCCGGCCCCAGCAGCTTGCGCGCATGGGTGAACACGTTGCACCAGCGTTGCGGCGCCGGTGCCTCGCCGGCGGTTTCGCAGCGTTGCGGCGAGGTGGCCGCACGCATGCGGCACATCTCGTACAGCGGCCAGGCGTAGACCACGGCCTCCTCGGCCAGGGTGTCGATGTCGATGTCGGCGTCGATCGTTGCGGCCATGGCGTCAGTCCTCCCGCGGCTGCAGGGCCGGGATGCGCCAGGCGCGCACGCCTTCGCGCGGGTGGTACATGCGCAGGATCAGGTAGAAGCGCCCGGCCGGCGCGGGCAGCCAGTTGGCGGCATCGGCGGGCCGTGCATGGCCCAGCACCAGTTCCAGGCTGCCGTCGGCGCCGCGCGCGAGGCCCTGCGTGCGGTCACCGATCGCATGGCGGCCGATCGCGTTGGGATAGAGGAAGCGGTCGCTGTCGTAGAGCGTCACCGACCAGAAGGCGTCGGCCGGCGGCATGTCGTCGGCCTCGAAGCGCATCGCGTAGCGGCGCCGGCCGTCGAGCGGCTCCAGCTTCGCGTCGTGGTGCGAGGCGGCGTACACCGCCTCGCTGGTGGCCAGCGCGCCCAGGCCCAGGTAGGCGGTGCGCGCGCGGCCGAGGAACTCGCTGCCGTAGCGGCCGGTGGCGGGCGTCATGGCCCAGGCCTTGGGCCGGTGGTGCCGGCCCACCGCGCCGACCGCGCGCACGCCCTCGGCGAAACCTTCGACCAGGCCCTCGCGCAGCGGCGCGTCGAGCGCGTCCCACGCGAAGGCCGCGTCGGGCCGCAGCCCGGCCTGGCCGAACCAGGCCACCAGGGCGCGGTCCTCGACGCGGCCCGGCGCCTCGGCGAGCGCCTGGCAGAGGTTGGCGAAGAAGCGCGGCGCGACCTGCGCGGCCGGCTCGCCGTTCTCAAACGCGGCCGCCATGGCGTCGACCGGTTCGCCGACCCAGCGCTCGATCGCCGCCGGGCGGCCGCGCGGCACCGTGCCGGGCGCGGGCGCGAGCCGGATCTCGGACTGCAGCGCGCGCGCCGCGGGCCAGTCGGCCTCGTCGCCGACCAGGATGCGGCCGATCAGCCACACCAGGTCGGTCGGGCAGCGCACCACGCGGTGCGCGGCCAGCGCCTCGGGCACCGTGCCGCCCGGGCCCACGAGCACCACGGTCTCGCCCGCGGGATCGCAGTTGCGCGGCCCGAGGTTCTCGAAGTTCTCGGTGTAGGCGTCGTACAGCGGCAGCACGAAATAGCGCCCCGGATGGCGCGCGGCCGCGGGCACGCTCAGCAGCATCGGGCCGTCGGCCAGGTGGATCCAGGCGATGGTGTAGAGCAGGTCGTTGGCCGGCGTCACCACGTCGCGGTCCTCGTGGGTCGAGGGGCGCGGCGCATGGTGCAGCGTGTTGATCGGCGCGCGCACGTCCGAGCCGGCCGAGGTGCCGATGCGGCGTTCGGCGCGCGGCGCGGTCTGCAGCGCGCAGGTGCGATAGGTCTCGGTCAGCGGATAGCCGTAGACGAAGGCGGCGAGGCCGATCGAGCGCGCGAGCGCCTGGCGCGCGGCGTCGACGGTGGCCTGGGAGGCGGGAGCATTCATGGGGACGAAACCTCTTGGCTGGTGGCGATGAAGGAAGGGGAAAGAAATCAATCGAGCTTCACGCCCGTGGCCTGCGTGAGCCGCAGCGTCACGGGCAGGAAGGCGCGGTAGGCGGCGCTGGCCTCGGCTGGCAGGTTGCCCACGGGCTCGGCGCCGAGTTCCTCGATGCGGCGCGCGACCTCGGGCTGGTGCACCACCGCGGCGACCTCGCGTCCGAGCCGCTCGACCACCGCGTCGGGCGTCTTCGCGGGCGCCATCAGCGAGGTCGGCCCGGTCAGCGCGTAGACCTCGTCGGCGAAGCCCTGCTCGGCGAAGGTCGGCACCTCGGGCAGCGCCTTGGCGCGGCGCGGCCCGGCGACCGCGAGCGCGCGCAGCTTGCCGGCCGCGATGTAGGGCTGCAGCGTGGCGATCGAGCCCACGGTCAGCTGGATCACGCCGCCGATCAGGTCGATCGCCATCGGGCTCTCGCCCTTGTAGGGCACGTGCAGCGTGCGCAGGCCGTAGGCGCGGTCCATGTAGACCTGGATCTGGTGCGGCTGCGTGCCTGGGCCCCAGGAGCCCATCGCGTACTTGCCGGGCGCGGCCTTCAGCACCGCGATCAGGCCGGCGACATCCTTGGCCGGCACCGAGGGATGCACCGCGAGCACGGTGCGCGTGGTGGCGATGTCCGAGACCATGCGCAGGTCGGTGCGCGGGTCGTAGGGCAGCTTGCCGTAGAGCACGATGTTGGCCGTGACCGGGCCCGGCACCGTCAGCAGCAGCGTGTGGCCGTCGGGCGCGCTCTTGGCGACGTAGTCGGTGCCGATGATCCCGCCCGCGCCGCTGCGGTTCTCGACCACCACGGGCTGGCCCAGCCGCTTCGACAGGCCCTCGGCGACCAGCCGCGCGAGGATGTCGGAGGAGCCGCCGGCCTGGTACTGCACGACGATGCGCAGCGGCTTCGACGGGAATTCGGCGCGGGCGCCGGCGGCCGCGAAGGCCGCGAGCGCGCACAGCAGCAGGCGTCGTTTCGAAAGCGTCATGCGATGCCTCCTTCCGCCGGCGACGGGTCGCGGCCCACGATCAGCGCATCGACCGCCACGCAGCCGCACTCGGCCTGCGGCCGCGCGATCAGCGGATTGATCTCGGCGCTCGCCAGCGAGTCGCCGGCGCGCAGCGCGAAGTCGGCGAGCGCGCACAGCGCATCGGCGATCGACGCGAGGTCGACCGGCGCCTTGCCGCGCGCGCCGTCGAGGATCGCGAAGGCGCGCAGCTCGCGCACCATCGCCAGCGTGTCCTCGCGCGTGACCGGCAGCACGCGCAGCGCCACGTCGCGCAGGGTCTCGACGTGGATGCCGCCGAGGCCGAACATCAGCACCGGCCCGAACACCGGGTCGCGGTGCACGCCCGCGATGCATTCGACGCCGCCGCTCGCCATGCGCGCCACCAGCGCGCCCTCGAGCCGTGCCTCGGGCCGCGCGCTCAGCGCATGGTCGCGCGTGCGCTCGAAGGCCGCGCGCGCCTGCGCCGCGCCGCGCAGGCCGAGCGCCACGCCGCCGACGTCCGACTTGTGCGGGATGTCCGCGCTCACGATCTTCAGCGCCACCGCACCGCCGAAGGCTTCGGCCGCCGCCGCGGCCTCGTCGGCGCTGTGCGCCACGCGGTGCGCGACCACCGGCACGCCGGCCGCGGCGAGCAGCGCGAGCGCCGCGGGCTCGGCCATCGCGCCGGGCGCGAGCGCGATCGGATCGCCGGCCGGGCGCGTGTCGGTGGCATGCGGCGCATCCGTCTTCAATCCCGCGAGCGCGGCGATGGTGCGGATGCCGTCCGACGGATCGGCGAACACCAGGCAGCGCAGGCCTTCGAGCTCGGCGCGGCGTTCGGGCGAGAGCAGCGTGCTGATCGCGAGCAGCGTGTCGGGATAGGCCGCGCGCAGCGACGCCACCAGCGCGCGCAGCGTGGGCCAGAACGCATCCGACGCGCCCGCGGCCGCGAGGAAGCCCATCCACGAGGCGAAGCCGCGGTCGTCGAGCATCAGGCGCGCGCTGCGCTCGAGCAGGCTCATGTCGTTGGTCACCTGGCCCGTGATGTCGACCGGGTTGCGCGGCGCCGCGAACGGCACCCACTCGCGCAGCGTGGCCTGCGCGGCCTCGCCGAGCGGCTGCACGTCGAGGCCCTGCGCCGAGGCGTCGTCGGCCATCAGCGCGCCCACGCCGCCCGACAGCGTGAACAGCCCGATCGAGCGGTCGCGCGGCCGGCCGGCCACGGCGGCGCTGTGCGCCAGGTCGAAGAACTCGCCGAGGCTGCGCGCGCGCAGCACGCCGTAGCGACGGAACACCGCGTCGTACACCGCGTCGTCGCCCGCGAGCGCCGCGGTGTGCGAGGCCGCCGCCTGCGCGCCCAGCGCGGTGCGGCCGACCTTGACCATCACCACCGGCTTGCCCGCGGCCTGCGCGAGCGCCAGCGCGGCGCGCAGCCGGGGGCCGTCGCGGCAGCCTTCCATGTAGCCCATGATCACGTCGGTGGCCGGGTCCTGCGCGAGCCAGGCCAGGCAGTCGGCGAACTGCAGGTCGGCCTCGTTGCCGGTGGTGGCCCACAGCGACAGGCCGACGCCGCGCTCGCGCGCCATCGCGTAGGCGTAGGCACCGAAGGCGCCCGACTGGCTCACCAGCCCGATGCGCCCCGGCGCCACGCGGCCCACGCCGGGCGCGGGCGAGAAGGTGGCGTAGACCTTGTGCGCGATGTTCATGAAGCCCAGGCAGTTGGGCCCGATGAGCCGCAGGCCGGCCGCGCGGGCCTTGGCGCCGAGCCGTGCCTGCGCGGCCGTGCCTTCGGCGCCGGTCTCGGCGAAGCCCGAGGAGAACAGCACCACGCCCTTGACCTTCGCTTCGATCGCGTCGTCGAGCGCCGCATCGACCAGCGCGGCCGGCACCGAGAGGATCGCGAGATCCACCGGCTCGCCGATGGCGCGCAGGCTGGGCCAGGCCCGCAGCTCCTGGATGCGTTCGGCGTTCGGGTTGACCGGGTAGAGCGCGCCGTCGAAGCCGAAGCGGCGCTGGTAGTCGACCGGGATGCCGCCGATCTTCTGCGGGTTGGAGGAGGCGCCGACCACCGCGATGGAACGCGGCGCGAACAGGGCCGACAGGGATTCGGTCTGGGAGCTGAAGAAATCCATGGAAGAGTCGACGAGGGGTTTCAGAAGTTGTGGCGGATGCCGGTCGCGAGCACGCGCACGCCGTTGCCGCTGTCGGGCGCGACCGCGACCGTGGCGAGCGTGGCCGAGGCGCCATGCCGGTTGAGCAGCCGCAGCCAGCGCGCGTAGAGCACGGTGCGCTTGCTCAGGTAGTAGTCGTAGCCCAGGGTCCAGGCCAGCTGCGAACGCTCGCTCGCGTCCACCTTGCGCTGCATGGCCTCGAACATCAGGTTCGAGGCCGGCGTGATGTTGTAGGTGAGGCCGAGGCTCGCGAGCTTCGCGCTCGGCACGCCGGGCAGGCTCGAGCTGTTGCGCACGTAGTTGGCGTAGAGCTGCAGCCCGATCGCCTCCCAGTCGTAGGCCGCGCTCAGCGCCTGGTAGGTGCTGGTGCTCGGCTCGGCCACGGGCGCGGCGGCCGAGCCCGAGCGCGCGCGCTGGAAGGCATAGCCCACGTAGTAGGGCTTGCGCGCCCAGCTCAGGCTGCCGCCGTAGAGCGTGCCGCTGTCGTGGCTCGCGGCGCTGGCCTCGCCGGGGGCATAGGCGAGGTCGGCGTAGAAGCCGGCGATGGCCGGCGTGCGGTAGCGCACCATGTTGCTGGCGCGTGCCGCGAAGGGCAGCAGGCCGGGCTGCGCGTCGGTGGCGGCGACCAGGTTGATCGGCGAGAACACCGAGTTCACGCCGTAGGGATCGGCCTTGAACAGCGTGTAGAACATCGGCGTGTACATGCGGCCCGCGTCGACCTGGCCCCAGGGCGTCGACAGGCCGACGAAGGACTGGCGCGTGAACGCGATCTCGGGACCGGCCAGCGTGCCCTTGCCGGTGTCGGGCGCGAAACCGGCCTCGAGCATGAAGTGCGCATCGAACCCGCCGCCCAGGTCCTCCGCGCCGCGAAAGCCGAGGCGCGACGCGGTCTGGCCGCCGTCCTCGAGCCGCGTCGACGAGCTCGGGCCCGATTTCGCGTGGGCCAGGTAGAGGTCGGCGGTGCCGAAGATGGTCACGCTGCCCTGTGCGAGCGCGAGCGAGGAGGAGGCCGCGAGCGCGAGGCCCGCGGCGGCTGTCTTCTTCATGTCGTCTTGTCTCCGGTGGGGCTCGCCGCCCGTGGGGGCGGCTGCCGCTTGTGTGCTTGTGGGTGTCCGGTGCTTACGATAGAAACGACCGCCCCCCGAATCTGTCAACGCGTTGACAGATTCCCGAACATCGCCGCAGGGAGAACCCGCTGACCCGACCGCGCAAGACCACCGAACGAGATGCCGAGGAGAACGCGGCGCTGCTCGAGCGCGCGCTGCGCTGGAACGAGCTGTTCTCGCGCTGGCCCGACGCGCGGCGCGCCGAGCTCATGAAGTCGGCGCGCCTGGAGCGCTACGGTCGCCGCACGCAGGTGCTCGCGCACGACCGCCATCGGCGCGAGTTGTTGGTGGTGGTGTCGGGCTGCCTCGAGATCAGCAGCATGAGCCCCAACGGCCGCAAGTACGTGAACGCGCTGCTGGGCCCGGGCCAGGTGGCGCCGCTGGTGCGGCTGCTCGACGAGGTGCCGCTGGCCTACGACTATCACGCGCACGAGGATTCGGTGATCGTGCACCTGCCGAGCGACGCGGTGCTGGCGGTGCTCGATGCCGAGCCGCTGCTGTGGCGCGACGTGGCGCGGCTGGGCCTGCAGCGCCAGCGCCTGAGCATCGTGCTGCTGCAGAACCAGATGCTCAACTCGATCCATGGCCGGGTGGCCGCGGCGCTGATGAACCTGGTCCACTTCTACAACGGCCAGGGCGAGGACGGCGCGCCGCCGCTGGTGCGGCTGTCGCAGACCGACCTCGCGGCCATGCTCGGGCTGTCGCGCCAGACCGTCAACAAGGAGCTGGGCCGGCTGGTGGAGGAGGGCGCGATCGACATGCGCTACAAGCGCATCCGCGTCGTCGACGCCGAGCGGCTCGCGCGCATCGCGGCCGGGACCTGAATCAGGGGTGGATCTTCTCGCCCCTGGCGAGCATCTCGACGAACTGCGCGATGCGCCGCGCGCGGGTCTCGGGCTTCTTCGCGCCCTGGGTGCGGAACAGCACCGCGAAGCGGTTGCGCGCGTCGAGCGCGGCGAAGAACTTCGCGGCCTTCCTGTTGGCGTCGAGCGCGGCCCGCAGGTCGGGCGGCACGGTCGCCACGCTCGAGGCCTCGTAGGCGGCCTCCCAGCGGCCGTCGGCCTTGGCGCGTTCCACCTCGGCCAGGCCGCCCGGCTGCATGCGGCCTTCCTCGATCAGCCGCAGCGCCTTGGCGCGGTTGATCTGCGACCAGGTGCTGCGCTTGGTGCGCGGCGTGTAGCGCTGCAGGAAATGCGTGTCGCTGTCGCTCTTGCGCTGGCCGTCGATCCAGCCATGGCACAGCGCGAGATCGAGCGCCTGCGCGGTGTCGACCGAGGCGATGCCGCTGGCCTTCTTCGCGAGCCGCAGCCAGACGCCGGCATGGCTCGCGTGGTGGCGCTCGTACCAGCGCGCGAGCGCGGCGGCGTCGGCGCATTCGACCGGCGTGTCGTCGACGATGCGCTCGGCCGCGGCGGCCGCCTTCTTCGCCGGGGCCTTCTTCGCCGCCGTCACGGCACCCACCAGTAGCGCAGCGCGTGGAAGAAGATCGGCGCCGCGAAGATCACCGAGTCGAGCCGGTCGAGCATGCCGCCGTGGCCCTCGATCATCGAACCCCAGTCCTTCACGCCGCGGTCGCGCTTGATGGCCGACATCACGAGGCCGCCGAAGAAGCCCATCAGGCAGATGGTCAGCGACATCAGCGCGGCCTGCCAGGGGTTGAAGGGCGTGGCCCACGACAGCGCGGCGCCGAGCGCGGTGGCGCTCGCGATGCCGCCGATCAGGCCCTCCCAGGTCTTCGAGGGCGAGAGCTCGGGCGCCACCTTGCGCTTGCCGAACAGCTTGCCCCAGATGTACTGCAGCACGTCGCTGCCCTGCACCACGATCACGAGGAAGGCGATCAAGAGCAGGTTGCGGCCCTCGAAGCCCGGGATCTGCAGGGTGAGCAGCGCCGGCACGTGGCTGATGCAGAACACGCAGACCATCAGGCCCCACTGGATCTTCGAGGTGCGCTCGAGGAAGCGCCGCGTGTCGCCGCCCACGGCCGCGAGGATCGGCAGCACCAGGAAGGCATAGACCGGGATGAAGATCGAATAGAGGCCGTACCAGTCGATCCAGACCAGGAAGTACTGCACCGGCAGGCCGATGTAGAAGGCGGCCGCGATCGCGTGGTGGTCGCCGCGCCGGGTGTAGGCCAGGCTGATGAACTCGCGCAGCGCGTAGAACGAGATCAGGTAGAACAGCACGATCACGCCGCCCTTGCCGAAGGCGAAGGCCAGGCCGATCGCCGCCACCATCACCCACCAGGCATTGACGCGCGCATTGAGGTTGTCGATCACCGAATGCGGCTGGCCGTGCGCCACGCGCCACTTGAGCACGGCGCCGATGCCCGAGGCCAGCAGCAGCACGCCGAGCACGCCGCCGAACAATTGCAGGGTGGTCTGCGCGAAGGGCGAGAGCTCGATCATGCGGCGCTCCCCGGGGTCGGCTGCGGCGTCTCGTCGAGGCGGTCGTACTCGGGTCGCAGGTCGAGCATGGCGGTGCGCGCACGCGCCAGGAAGCTCAGCTTGTCCTCGCCCTCGGCCAGCACGATCGGCGTGCCGAAGCGCACCGTGCAGGCCAGCGGGATCGGCACCAGCGTGCCCTTGGGCAGCACGCGCTTGAGGTTCTCGATCCACACCGGCACCAGCCGCACGTTGGGGCAGGCGCGCGCGAGGTGGAACAGCCCGCTCTTGAGCGGCAGCAGGATCTCGTCGCCGGTGTTGCGCGTGCCCTCGGGGAACATGATCAGCGAGTCGCCGGCCTCGAGCGCGGCCTTCATCTGCTCGACCGGGTTGTCGCCCTGGCCCGAGCCGTCGCGCCGGATCATCAGCGCGTTGAACACGTCGGCGCCGATGAACTGGCGCAGCTTCGAGGCCATCCAGTAATCCAGCCCCGCCACCGGCCGCGTGAGCGCGCGCAGGTCGGGGGGCAGCGTGGCCCACAGCAGCACGAAGTCGCCATGGCTGGTGTGGTTGGCGAAGTAGAGCGTCTGCTCGGCCTTGGGGCTGGTGCCCGACCAGATGGCGCGCACGCCGGTCAGGAGGCCCGCGGCGCCGATGATCAGCTTGCCCGCGACCACGGCGAGCGCGCGGCGCACGATGCCGGACGAAGGTTCGGGGGAGGGAGCGTCGTTCAAGTGAGGTCCTGTGTCATGAGGGCGAGCAGGAACATCGCGCTCTGGCAGGCGACCACGATGGCGTGGCGCTGCAGCAGCTGGCGGGTGCCCTGCGCGCGGTCGGCCAGCGGCCGCGCGGCGGAAGAAGCGTCGTCGGCGCGCAGCCCGAGCCGCGCCAGCGCCTGGTCGAGCGCCTCGAGCGTGGCGATGGTGCCGCGCGCGAGGTCGTCGAACAGTGCCTGGTCGAGTCGCAGCCGGAACGCGAAGTAGCGCTCGAGCACGCCGAGGATGGCGACGGCGCCGAAGGCCATGCTCGGCGTGGTGGGCAGCGAGCGCAAGGTGAGCGCGAGCACGAGTGCCGCGATCGCGCTGAGCGCGAAGCCCCAGAGGGCCAGCACGCCGGCCGCGCGCAGCAGGCCGGCGAGCGCGGCGCAGGTGGCGCGGTCGGTGTCATTCATGGGGCGCTGCTCCGGCGGTGGCGGTGGGAGCGCCGAGCGGCGCGAGCGCGGCGAACCAGGCCGGCCGCAGCACGATCTGCGGCCGCGCGCGGCGCACCGCGGCCTCGGCCTGCGCCAGGCCGCCCGTGGCGCCGAGCCAGGCGATGGTCGCGGCCGCGCTGCGCGAGAAGCCGAGCGCGCAGCAGACCCAGACCGGGCCGCCACGCGCGGCGCGCCGCTGGCCCTCGATCGCCGCGGCCGCGCGCCGCAGCCGCTGCGAGGGCGGCACCACGAGGTCGAGCAGCGGCACGCAGCGCGCGCCGGCGGCATCGCGCGGCACCTGCAACTCGGCGCTGAGGCTCACCAGCCGCGGCCGGCCCGCGGCCTGCCATTCGGCCGGCGTGGGCAGGCGACCGAGCCAGAGCCCGGGCACCACCTCGGCCGCGGGCGGCAGGCCGCGCGTCCACAGCCGTGCGTTGAGCGCCGCGCCGAGCCGGTAGGGCGCGAACAGCCAGCGCGCGGCCCAGCCGATGCGGCCCTGGCCGTCCATCTGGAAGCCGCGCGCGCCGAAGCCCGCGTAGTTGAGCGCCACCAGCGTCAGCGAGGCCGCGGGCCAGGCCAGCCACAGCGCCCAGCCGCCGCCCCACAGCGCGAGCGCGAGGCAGGCCAGCGCGCCCAGCGCATAGCAGGCCGCGAGCTTCCAGCGTTGCGGATCGCGCGCGAGCCGCCAGGCGCGCGGCATCGAGACCGTGCGCCGCAGCGGCCACAGCCAGATGCAGAAAAGGCCCAGCAGCGCGCCGGTCGGGATGTCGATGAAATGGTGTTGCCAGGTGGTCAGCACCGAGGCGCAGATCGCGAAGGCCCACAGGTGCAGCACCGCGCGCGCCCAGCGCGGCCGGATGAACTGCCGATACCAGTCCCACAGGATCACCGCCAGCGCGATGTGCAGCGAGGGCGCCTGGTTGTAGGGCTGGTCGAAGCCGCGCAGCGCCGCGAACAGGAAGGCCGGCGGGCCCTCGACCGCGGGCTGGCCGAAGCTGAAGTGCAGCGGCCAGATCACGAAGCAGCTGCAGGCGATCAGCGTGGCGCTGACAAGCCGCGCGCCGTGGCGGTCGAGCGTGTGGCGGTCGCGCGCGAGGAACAGCGACAGCGCGTAGAAGACGTTGATGGTCCAGTAGGGAAAGATGGTCCAGGGCCAGAACGGCACCTGGCGTTCCCACGCGAAGGCCATCGAGGGCACCTGCGCGCGCGTGGTGGCCCACCAGTTGGCGAGGCCGTAGGTCAGGTAGAACAGCGGCCCCAGCAGCACCAGCCAGCCGGCGGCGCGCTTCCAGGGTCTCGCCGCGAACCAGGCGCGCATGGCGTCGCTCAGTGCTCGGTGCGCCGGGCCAGCGAGACGGTGAAGATGCCCCACTCGTCGCTGCGCTGGTCGATCTTGCGGAAGCCCGCCTCCTCCACCAGCTGGTCCATCTCGACCTGCGTGCGGCGGCGCATCACCCAGGCCTCGCCCTGGCGGTGGCTGGTGAGCGCGCGCGCGATCATCTCGAGCTGCGGATGCCAGGGCTGGCCGGTGTAGACCAGGTAGCCGCCGTCCTCCACCGCGTCGCCCACGCCCGCGAGCGAGCGCCGCACCATCTCGTTGTCGGGGAACAGCTCGTACAGCCCCGACACCACCGCCAGCGTGGGCCGCGGCGTGACGCTCGCGAGGCTCATGCGGTCGAAGGCGTCGGCCTGCACGAACTGGGCGACGTCCTCCAGGCCCTTCTCGGCGATCAGCGCGCGGCCGTCGCGCACGTTGATCTCGCTGTAGTCGCGCAGCAGGATCGAGCTGGCCTTGACCGGGCTCGCGAGCACCGCGTCGAGCACGTAGCGGCCATGGCCGGCGGCGATGTCCATCAGCCGCACCTCGCGGTGCATCTCGGCCAGCCGCTCCATCGCGATGCGCAGCAGCTCCTCGACATGGATCTTGCGCTGCCGGATGCCGCGCCAGCCGATGGCATCGAGGTAGTTGCGGTCGATGGCGCGGCCCATGGCGCCCTTGCCCTGCGCGACGTTGCGGTAGACGTAGTCGAGCGTGCTGCCCGAGTCGAAGCCGGTGTCGTGGCCCAGCTTCACGCCCTCGGACAGGCCGCCGCCGAAGCGCAGCCCGGCGCGCGTGAGCGACCAGTAGAGGCCGCGCGGCGACAGCGCGGGCAGCGGCGCGGCCAGCGCGCGCGATTCCTCGGCGGTCTCGCCCTCGAGGTGGGCGCCGCGGCGGTCGACCGGCGCGGGCGCCTCGTCGAACAGGCGCAGCACGAATTCGCGGATGGCCTGCACCGCGGGTGCGCGGTCCTTCTCGCCCAGCGTGTCGTGGAAGAAGCCCGGCAGCACCGTCTTGGTCTTGACCGCGCTGCCCAGCCGTTCGAAGAACTGGTGCTGCGGCTTGTGGTGCACCACCCAGTCGGCGCCCGAGATCAGCAGCTGCACCGGCAGCGTGATCGCGTTGGCGTCGGCCACCACGCGCTCGGCCGCCTCGTACAGGCCCAGCAGGATGTTGACCGCGATCGGCCGCGTGATCAGCGGGTCGCTCTCGTAGCTCGCGATGCGCGCGGGGTCGTGCGTGAGGAACCTGGCCTTGACGTAGCTGTTGACGAAGAACAGGCCGCGCAGCTTGTGCATCAGCGCCAGGCCCGGCCGCGCGAAGGGCACGTAGAGCTTGACCTTGAAGGCCGGCGAGGCCAGCGTGAGGCCGCGCACCTTGGGCGCGTAGTCGTGGGCCCAGGTCGCGGCCAGCACCGCGCCCACGCTCTGCGCGATCACGTGGATGTCGTGCTCGGCCACGCCGTGCGCGCCGACGATGTGCTGCACGAAGGTCTGCACGTCGCGCACCGAGGTGCCGAAGCTGGGGCTGTAGCCGCGCTGGCCCGGCGAGCGGCCGTGGCCGCGCGCGTCCCAGGCGAAGAAGTCGAAGTCGGGCAGGTCGAGCTCGTCGACCAGGTGCGCCATGCGCGCGCCGTGCTCGTGGCCGCGGTGGAACAGCACGATGGCGCCGCGCCGCGCGGGGCCGGTGGCCGGCCAGTGGCGGTAGAACAGCGACTCGCCGTCGTGGGTGCGGAACTGGCGTTCCGCGAGCGGTCGCCGGGTGATGGAAGACGGCGAGGCGCCGGTGTCGAAATCGGTGGTGTTGTCGTTCATTGAATCCCTGTTGTTTCTTTTAGCGTGGCGGCGGTCGCGCCTTCGGCTTCGGCGAGCGCGCGGCGCACGCGGTTGACCACGGTCCAGGCCACGAGCAGCGCCACCAGCGGCATCAGCCAGGCGGTCCAGCCCGGCAGCGGGCCGCCGAGCGCCACGTAGAGGCCGAGCGCGCCGAACACGAAGGCACGGTCGCTCTTGCCGAGCGGCCCATCGTAGCGGCGCGAGGCACCGACCGTGGGGCCGAGCGCGCCGGCGAATTCGCTGAGCCCGGCCAGCACGATCACGGTGCCGACCCAGAACGGGCTGAAGGGCTGCACCAGCACGAAGGGCAGGTACAGCGCGGCGTCGGAGACCACGTCGGTGAGTTCGTTGAGGAAGGCGCCGAGCCGGCTTTGCTGGTGGTGCTCGCGCGCCAGCATGCCGTCGATGGCATTGAAGGCCATGCGCACGAACATCCAGGCCGGGATCAGCCCGAAGGCCGCGAGCGAGGGCGCGGCCAGGTAGAGCCACAGCCCGAGGACCAGCGAGACCGCGCAGGCGCTCAGCGTGACCTGGTTGGCGGTGACGCCCCGTGCATGCAGGCCGACCACGAGCGGCCGAAGCAGGGCCTGGAAACGCGGCTTCAGTTCGTAGATCGACACCGTCGTGATCCCCTCTTCATTCTGGTCGGGGCATTCTGCCAGCGCAGGCGAGCGCTCCTGTAGGCGCAGGTCCCGCCTGCAAAAGCCCGCGAAAACCCGCGAAAGGCCCTCGTGGCGCCGTGGCCGCGGGCCGTCCGCGGCGGCGGGGCAGCCACTAAACTCGCCGCACCCCCCGCGCCCATGACCATCCAGACCGACGACTTCGCCCCCGCCCCGCAACGCGTGGTGTCCGCCGCGCCCGCCTCGCCCAACGAGGAGGCGATCGAGCGGGCCCTGCGCCCCAAGCTGCTCGACGAGTACGTCGGCCAGGCCAAGGTGCGCGAGCAGCTCGAGATCTTCATCGGCGCCGCGCGCAAGCGCCGCGAGGCGCTCGACCACGTGCTGCTGTTCGGCCCGCCGGGCCTGGGCAAGACCACGCTGTCGCACATCGTCGCGGCCGAGCTCGGCGTGAACCTGCGCCAGACCTCGGGCCCGGTTCTCGAGAAGCCCAAGGACCTGGCGGCGCTCTTGACCAACCTCGAGCCCAACGACGTGCTGTTCATCGACGAGATCCACCGGCTGAGCCCGGTCGTCGAGGAAATCCTCTACCCGGCGCTCGAGGACTACCAGATCGACATCATGATCGGCGAGGGCCCGGCCGCGCGCAGCATCAAGCTCGACCTGCAGCCCTTCACGCTGGTGGGCGCCACCACGCGCGCGGGCATGCTCACCAATCCGCTGCGCGACCGCTTCGGCATCGTCGCGCGGCTGGAGTTCTACACGCCCGAGGAGCTCGCCCTGATCGTGCGCCGCAGCGCCGGCCTGCTCAAGGTCGAGACCGACGAGGCCGGCGGCTTCGAGATCGCGCGCCGCTCGCGCGGCACGCCGCGCATCGCCAACCGGCTGCTGCGCCGCGTGCGCGACTATGCCGAGGTCAAGGGCGACGGCCGCATCACCGCGGAGATCGCGCACAAGGCGCTGGCCATGCTCGACGTCGACCCGCAGGGCTTCGACCTGATGGACCGCAAGCTGCTCGAGGCCGTGGTGCACCGCTTCGACGGCGGCCCGGTGGGGCTCGACAACGTCGCGGCCAGCATCGGCGAGGAGCGCGACACCATCGAGGACGTGATCGAGCCCTACCTGATCCAGCAGGGCTACCTGCAGCGCACGCCGCGCGGGCGCATCGCCACCCTGGCCGCCTACCGCCACCTCGGCGTGGCGCCGCCCTCGGGCCGCGCCGAGGGCCAGGACCTTTTCGGAACTTGAGAGACTTTTCAGCATGCACACCCATGACCTGAGCGCGTGGCAGCACGAGCACCACTTCGGCACCGACAACGAACGCGCGGAGCGCAGCACCCGGCTCGTGATGTGGATCACCGCCGCGATGATGGCGGTCGAGATCGGCGCCGGCTGGTGGTTCAACTCGATGGCGCTGCTGGCCGACGGCTGGCACATGAGCTCGCACGCGCTGGCCATCGGCCTGAGCGCCTTCGCCTATGCGGCCGCGCGGCGCTATGCGCGCGACCCGCGCTTCGCCTTCGGCACCTGGAAGATCGAGGTGCTCGGCGGCTTCGCGAGCGCGCTGATGCTGCTGGGCGTGGCGGCGCTGATGGTGGTGGGCTCGCTCGAGCGGCTGTGGTCGCCGGCGGCGATCCACTATCCCGAGGCGATCTCGGTGGCGGTGCTCGGGTTGCTGGTCAACCTGGTCTGCGCGCGGCTGCTGGGCGGGGCGCATCACCACCATGGGCATGACCACGGGCATGCGCACGACCATGATCATCACCACGCGCACGGCGAGCATGGCCACGACCTGAACCTGCGCTCGGCCTACATCCACGTGGTGGCCGATGCCGCCACCTCGGTGCTCGCGATCGCGGCGCTGCTCGGCGGCTGGTTCTACGGCTGGGCCTGGCTCGATCCCGCGATGGGCATCGTGGGCGCCGTGCTGGTCGCGGTCTGGGCCAAGAACCTGCTGAAGGAAACCGGACGCGTGCTGCTCGACCGCGAGATGGATCACCCGGTGGCCGAGGAGATCCGCGAGGGCATCGAGACCGGCCTGGCCGATTCGCTCACGCGCGTGGCCGACCTGCACGTGTGGCGCGTGGGCCGCGAGGCCTATGCCTGCGCGCTCACGGTGGTGACCCATTCGGCCACGCTCACGGCCGACCAGGTGCGGGCCTGCTTCTCGATGCACGAGGAGATCCGGCACTCGACGGTCGAGATCCAGCGCTGCCACGACTGACGCGACCGCCGGCGCACGGCGTCAGTCCGGCGGCCGCGCGTGCCGCACGATCAGCGTCTGCGCCACGTAGTAGGTCGCGAGCACCCACAGCTGCGCCAGCGGCAGCGGCGCCACGAAGCGGTTGGTCGCGAGCAGCGAGTCGCTCAGCATGAAGAAGCAGGCGCCCGCCGCCACCCAGCCCGCCGCGGCGTCGCGCAGCACGAAGGCCCGGCCCAGCGCCTGGGCCGCCATGCAGGCGATCACCAGCACGTAGAGCGCGACCGGGATGCGCAGCGCGGCCGGCAATCCGCCCTGCCACAGGAAGGCGTACATCGCCGCGCCGATCGCCAGCGTGACCGCCAGCGCCGCCGGCCGCGGGAAGAAGCCCACGCCGAGGCGGAACACGCCGATGTAGGCCAGGTGCGCGAGCAGGAAGCACACGAGGCCGGGCACGAACAGCGAGGCCGGGCCCATCAGCAGCACGTCGCCCGCGAGCGAGCCGACCAGGCCCGCGACCAGCAGCGCGTCGAAGCGCGTCATGCCGCCGGGCCGCGCCAGCGCGCGCCGCGCGGCGATGAAGACCGCGATCGCGAGCGCCAGCGGCTTGGTCGCGTGGTGCAGCCAGGGCAGGCCGAGCGCGGCGCTCGCGGTGGCCAGCGCGGCGGCTTCCACCAGCAGCGCCTCGGCGATCGAGAGCCGCCCCTGCAGCACGCCGCCGATGGCCCACAGCGCTGCGGTGAGCGCGGCCAGCCACACGCTCGAGCGCGAGAGCGGCATGCCGTCGGAGAACCACAGGAACACCGCCACGGCCGCGAGCAGCAGCAGGAACTGCACGCCCGCGAACCACTGCGCGCCGCGGCCCACTTCGGGCTCGTAGCGCCGCACCTGCGCGATGTCGAAGGCCGGCTTGGGAAAGCGCGCCGCCACGTCGGCCGGCCGCCAGCCCGGCGGCTTGAGCCACACGCGCAGCTTGTCGGCCCAGCTGCGCGCATGCCATGAATCCCTGGCCAGGCCCCAGTAGACCTCGGCGTTGGCCCACAGCGGGTCCCAGCTCGCGAGCGGGCTGCGCGTGCCGTAGACGCAGCGCTCGTCCTCTTCCTTGAAGCTGCCGAACAGCCGGTCCCACACGATCAGGATGCCGCCGTAGTTGCGGTCGAGGTAGCGGTCGTTGACCGCGTGGTGCACCCGGTGGTTCGAGGGCGAGCAGAACCAGCGGTCGAACCAGCCGAGCTTGCCGACCTGCTCGGTGTGGACCCAGAACTGGTAGAGCAGGTCGACCAGCGAGACCACGGCGAACACCAGCGGCGGCACGCCCGCGGCCGCCATCGGCAGGTAGAAGATCCAGCCCAGCAGCGCGCCGCTCGAGGTCTGGCGCAGCGCGGTCGAGAGGTTGTAGTGCTGGCTCTGGTGGTGCACCACGTGCGCGGCCCACAGCACGGCCGACTCGTGGCCCATGCGGTGCAGCCAGTAGTAGCAGAAGTCGTAGAACACCAGCGCCAGCAGCCAGCCGTACCAGGTGGTCCAGAAGTCGGTGTCGGGGAACAGCGCCACGGCCGAGTACACCGCCGTGTAGATGCCGATGCGCAGCAGGCCGGTGAGCACCGCGCTGATCTGGCTCAGCATGCCCAGGCCGATGCTGTTGACCGCGTCGGCGAGGCGGTAGGTGTCCTGCCCCGTGCCGCGGCGCGCGCGCACGCGGCCGACCGCGAACTCGATCGCGATCAGCAGGAAGAAGACGGGGGTCGCGAGGACGATGATCTGGCCAGGGCGCATCGCGCGATTGTGGGCCGCGCCTGCGTGGGGACGTCATCGGGATGTCACGCACTTGCCATGGCCGGGTCATGCGGGACCGCCAATCTATCGGTCCATGCAACGCGACGATGCTTTTCTGCGCGCATGGCGCGACACCGCGGTCCAGCCCCCCGAGGCGGAGGACGAGGACGTTTCGCGTCCGGTTCAGCGTTTCAGGACGCTGTGGATCTCCGACCTGCACCTCGGAACGCCAGGCTGCCAGGCGCGGGCGTTGCTGGACTTCCTCAAGCACACCGAGTGCGAGACCCTGTTCCTGGTCGGCGACATCATCGACGGCTGGCAGCTCAAGCGGCACTGGTACTGGCCGCAGGCGCACAACGACGTGATCCAGAAGCTGCTGCGCAAGGCGCGCAAGGGCACGCGCGTGATCTTCATCCCGGGCAACCACGACGAGTTCGCGCGCAAGTACCTCAATCACAACTTCGGCGGCATCGACGTGGCCGAGGAATGGATCCACGAGACCGCCGACGGCCGCAAGCTCTGGATCATCCACGGCGACCTGTTCGACGGCGTGATCCAGTGCGCCAAGTGGCTGGCCTACGTGGGCGACTCGCTCTACGAATTCACGCTCAAGCTCAACCGCCACCTCAACTCGCTGCGCGCGCGCCTGGGGCTGCCGTACTGGTCGCTGTCGAAGTACCTCAAGGGCAAGGTCAAGCGCGCCGTGAGCTACGTCGGCGACTTCGAGAACGCCGTGGCGCGCGAGGCCCGCAACCGCGGCGCGCAGGGCGTGGTCTGCGGCCACATCCACCATGCCGAGATGCGCGACATCGACGGCATCCTCTACTGCAACGACGGCGACTGGGTCGAGAGCCTCACGGCGCTGGCCGAGCATGCCGATGGACAGCTCGAGATCATCGAATGGTCGGCGCACATGCCGGTGCCGTCGAAGGTCGCGCCGGCGCGCGAGGCCGTGGCGGCCTGAGACCCGTCCCGTTCAGGGATAGGCCGCTTCGCACAGCGCCAGCACCTCGCCGCGCAGCCAGCGATGCGAGGCATCCTGGTCGAGCCGCGGATGCCAGATCGCCGAGACGTTGAAGGGCGGTGTCGGCACGGGCAGCTCAAAGTGCCGCAGGCCCAGGGCCGCGGCATGGCCGGGCGTGAACGGATTGCCGAGGCAGGAGTGCGGGACAACGGCCAGCAGGTCGGACTGCCGCGCGACCTGCATCGCGTGGGTGTAGGCCGGCACCACCATCGCCACCTGCCGCGACAGGCCGCGCGCGGCCAGCGCGTCGTCGACCGGATGGCCCATCTCGCCGGCGCGCGAGGCCACCACGTGGCCGCAGGCCGCATAGCGTTCGGCGGCGATCTCCGTCTCGTCGAGCAGCGGATGGCCGCTGCGGCACACGCCCACGTAGCGGTCGCGGAACAGCCGGCGCGTGCGCAGTTCGGGCGCCGTGGTTTTCACCGTGCCGAGCTCCAGGTCGATTCCGCCCTCGCGCAGCGGCCGGGCGTCCCAGTCGGGCTTGGGCGCGAAGCGAAGCCGCACCCGCGGCGCGGCCTGCCGGATCCGCGCCAGCAAGGGCGCGGCGAGCAGGTCGATGAAGCCCTCGCCGGCGCGCAGCGTGAAGCACTGGTCGAGCGTGGCGATCTGCAGCGCATGGTCGGCCGGTGCCAGCGCGGCCTGCGCCTCGCGCGCCAGCGCCGGGATGCGTTCGCGCAGCTGCATCGCATAGGGCGTGAGCACCAGGCCGCGGCCGGCCTGCAGCAAGAGCCGGTCGCCCGTGGCCTCGCGCAGGCGCGTGAGCGTGCGGCTCATGGCGGACACGCTGAGCTCGAGCCGCCGCGCGGCGCCGGTCACGCTGCCCTCGGTCAGCAGAGCATCGAGGGCGGGCAGCAGGTTGAGGTCGACGCGGGGCATGGCGCCAGCATAGGGCAGGAGCGGCCATGCGTGGCGTTTGGCGCAATCATTGGTTGCAGTCCAGGCGTCTGGTGCAAATGACAGGGCGTTCCCAGAATTCGAGGCATCGCAGCCAACAAGGAGCACGCCTCATGTCCCACCCACCACACAGCATCCTCGTCGTCGGCGCCTCGCGCGGCCTCGGTCATGCCATCGCGGCCGAATTCCTCAAGAAGGACTGGAAGGTCATGGGCACGGTCCGCGGAACGGCCCGCACCCTGCTGCACGATCTGGCCGATGCGCATCCCGGCCGCGTCGAGATCGAGTCGCTCGACATCACGGACCCCGGGCAGATCCAGGCCCTGCGCGAGCGGCTGGCCGGCCGCCGGTTCGACATCCTGTTCGTCAATGCCGGCACCACCAATCCCGATCCGACCCAGACCATCGGCGAGGTCTCGACCGAGGACTTCGTGAACCTCATGGTCGCCAATGCGCTGAGCCCGATGCGAGTGGTGGAAAGCCTCGCGGGCAACGTCCCGCCGGACGGCCTGATCGGCGTCATGTCGTCGGGGCAGGGCAGCATCGCCGACAACGAGACGGGCCAGCGCGAGGTCTATCGCGGCAGCAAGGCGGCGCTGAACCAGTTGCTGCGCAGCTTCGCCGCGCGGCAGGCCGGAACGCCGCGTGCCCTGCTGGCGATGGCGCCCGGCTGGGTGCGCACCGAGCTGGGCGGGCCCGAGGGCCGGCTGACGATCGAGCAGAGCGTGCCGAGCCTGGTCGAAGTGATGCTCGCGAAGCGTGGGCGGCCCGGGCTCGAGTACCTGGACTACCGGGGGCGCACGGTGGCGTGGTGAGGCGGGTGCGCCGCGCTAGGGTTGCGCGCTGCCTTCGTTGAGCCTGCGACGTCCCAGCGGCGTGATGGCAAAGATCACCGCGGGGCGGCCATCCGGCCGTTCCGGACTCGGCAACTGCGCCTTGATCATCCCGGCGGCCTCCAGGACGATGGCGCTGCGGACGTCCTTCTCGTCGGCGATGACCAGCGGGAACGAGGCGTCTTCGATGCGGCGAAGAAGCTCCATGGGCATTTTCAGGTCTCCAAGGCTGTGACACAGACCGAATGCACGAAAAGTGACTCGAGCGTCGCGAAACAGACTTTACGTCTGGATGGCATTCATGCCGTGACTTTTGTCACATGGTGGCGCAATAATACGGGTTCACCATTAATACGCAGGTATCAACAAATGTCGGTTTTTACCTGCTGCCAATGCAGTGTGACCCACCTGAACCGGATCCAGCGCAGCACCTGGATGCGTTTCTTTCCCTGGCTACGCGCCTACCAGTGCAGCCGCTGCGGCAAGGTTCAGCTGCTGTCGAAGCGGGCGGTCGACGAAGCGTTGGCGGCGCATACCTCGAGGGTTGCGCGCCATTCGGGGGGACGCCCCGCCGATCGAAAATCCCAGGGCCTTGGCGATGCGTCGAAGCGCAGTCCCGACATGAGTTGACGCGCCGGCAGGCGCCGAGGAAAAAGCCCCCAAAGAACCCCTCAAAGAAAAAGCCCGCTTGTCCAATGGACAGCGGGCTTTGCTTTGTGTGGTGGCTCTTCACGGACTCGAACCGCGGACCTGTGGATTATGATTCCATCGCTCTAACCGACTGAGCTAAAGAGCCGAGCCTGCGATTATAGCCCAGGCTTTTCGCACAGTTCAACCACCGCGCGAAGCTTGTGCGCCCGGCAGCTTGCCGAGCTCCTCGGACACCAGCCGCACCACCAGCTTGTCGAGCGTCTGCACCGAATAGTTGCCCACGTCGTGCACGGTCTGCGTGCCCGGGCCGCTCGCGGGATCGGCGGCGTTCCGGTAGGTCAGGAACACGAAGCGCCCGCCGGTGTATTGCGCGATCTGGCGCTGGATGTATTCGCCCTGCCTGTCGAGGCCCGAGGCGCCCACGCTCAGCACCTTGATGCCCTTGCCGAGCGCGGCGACCATGCTGTCGTCGTACTGCGGGCCGGGGTAGTCCAGGTGCGGCGGCGCGTCGGCCAGCAGTATCACGAGCCGCGTGGTGTCGTCGCCGCGCCAGCTCATGCGCTGCACCGTCTCGTGCAGGGCCTCGTTCATCGCCTCGGGATAGTCGCCGCCGCCCGCGGCCTGCAGCGCGTCGAGCACGCCCTGGAAGGCATCGAGGTCGTTGGTGAAGTCGTGCCGGCGCACCACGAACTCGTCGTGGATGTCGCGGTAGGCGACGAGGCCGAAGCAGGTGTCGGGCCGGCTCGGCAGGCGCGCGACCTGGCCGGCGATGTCGCGCAGCGTGCTGCGCAGGCGGGCGATCTCGTCGCCCATCGAGCCGGTGGCGTCGATCAGGAACACCAGGTCGAGCTGCGCGCGCGCGGGACGGGTGCCGGGGCGCTCGAGCACCACGTCGACCGCGTTCTTCTGGCCGCGACGCAGGAACGAGCTCGCCTGGCGGCCGTTCTTGCGCACGGTCACTTCGTAGACCGCGCTCGGCTCGGCATCGAAGGCCCTGGGATGCAGCCAGGCGCGTCCGCCCGCATCGGTGCGGGCCCACATCGCGGCGCCGTTCGCGGCCTGCACGGCGACCTCGGCATCGGGCACCACGTTGCCCTGCGCATCGCGCACCTGCAGCAGGTAGCGCTCGCCGACGTCGCGCTCGCGGTGCGCGACCCGGGTGCGCTGGCGGAAGGCCAGGTACTCGCCGAAGTCGGCGTTGTCGTCGACCATGCCAGCCGTGACGGGCTCGTTCGCGGGGCGTGGGGCGACGGCGATCGGGGCCGGGGCGGGCGGCGGCGGGGCCTCCATGGTCGACGGGCTTGCCAGCCCGGCGCTGGCGTCGGCCATGGGCGCCGCCCTGGACGCGAGGGCTTCCATGGCGGGCGCGGACCGCCGCGCCGGCTTGGCGACAGCTCCCACGACGGGCCGGTGCTGCGCGATCCGGCCGGTGCCCGGCGTCTCGCTGGTCTGGATCGGCCGCGCGCAATGCTTCGCCGATGGCGCCTCGAAGTTCGGCATCGCCGGTTCGATGCGGCGCGCCGGGGTCGCCGCTTCGGTCGCCGGCACGGCCGGGGCCGGCCAGCGCGCGGCGGTGGCGCCGTCGTCGCGGCGGATGGGCGCTTCGGTGGCGCCACAGGCGCCCAGGAACAGCGACGCGCACAACAGCGCGACGAGGGGACGGCGAAGGCGAGAGGCTCGGATCGGGATCATGAAAGCGGCTCCGTGGAGTGATCGGTGCAGGCTGTTACGGCCCGCCGCCGCCAGCGGGGTTAAGCCGTTGCATCTTTTTTCGGGCCGCGCCAACCCCGCGCCGCGCAGCCATGCGTACAAGTCGAGGTGAGAATCCACCGATGTCCGCGCTGCCCCGCGCCCGTTCCGCCACTGCCAGCCCGGCCGCGTCCGATGCGACCGGCCGCGACGCCATGCCCGACGATCAGCTGATGCTGGCCTACGCGCGCGGCGACGCCGCCGCCTTCGACGTGCTCTATGCGCGCCACGAGGGCGGACTGTTCCGCTTCGTGCGGCGGCTGCTGGGCGCGCGGCTCGCGTCGCAGGCCGACGAGGTGTTCCAGGACACCTGGGTGCGGATCATCACGGCGCGCGAGAGCTTCTCGCCGCAGGGCGCGGCCTGGCGCACCTGGGCCTTCACGATCGCGCACAACCTCGCGATGGACCGGCTGCGCGTGAGCGGGCGCGAAGTCGCGCTCGACGGCCACGCGGGCGAGGACGACGAGGCCATTCCGGCGCTCGAGCGCGGCGTGCACGGTGCTTCGGACGACGTGGCCACCCATCCCTCGGCCGAGGAGCTCGCGTTCTGGCGCGCCGCGGGCCGGCGCCTGCTGGCCTGCCTCGACGAGCTGCCCGCCGAGCAGCGCGCGGCCTTCCTGCTGCACCACGAGGACGGCCTGACGGTGGAGGCGCTGTCCGCCAGCCTGCAGATCGGGTTCGAGACGGTGCGCAGCCGGCTGCGCTACGGGCTGCAGAAGCTGCGTGGCTGCATGGAACGCTACCTCGCGGTGCTGGAGGGCGCGCGATGAGCACGGGATTCGACGACGACGAGCTGCGCGACGCGCGCCTGCGCCGCGCGCTCGAGCATGCGCCGGACGCCGGGGCGCTGCCCGATCCGCGCACGCGCGAGGCGATCCGCAAGATGGCGCACAACCTCGCGGCAGCGACGCCGCCGGCTGCCGCGCCCACGGCACAGCCCTGGTGGCGGCGGCTCTTCGGCGGCGGCGGCCCGCGCGGTCGCATGCCATGGAACGCGGCCTTCGCGACCTTGCTGGTGGTCGGCTTCGTCACCGTGCTGTGGCGGCAGGAGCCGGTGCCCGATGCGCGGCTCGATGGCGAGGCGCGCGTGGGTGGCGCGGCGGTGGAAGCGCCGCCGGCGCCCCCTCCCGCGCATGCCCCCGCGCCCGCCGAGCCTGCCGCTTCCGTCGCCGCCCCGAGCCCGGCGCCCGAGGCGCCGACCGCCGACGCGGTGCGCAAGCAGGCCGAATCGGCCGTGGCGCCTCGGCGTGCGCCGACGCCCTTGCCCGAGAAGCGGCGCGCACCGGACGAGCCGGCGGCCAAGCCGCGCGAACCGGCTGCCGAGACCGCTCCGCTGGCGGCCGAGTCGTTCCGCAAGAGCGAGAGCGAACGCGCCGCCGTCCGTCGCGATGCCGATGACGCGGCCGGCGCCCTCGCGCGGCCCGCGCCTCCGCCGCCCCTGGCGTACGCGCCGGCGCCGCAGGCCGAACTCGCTGCGCCTTCGGCGGCGCCGCGAGCACGCCTGGCGGCCGCGCCGAACGCCGCGTCGAGCGCCACGCCTTTTGCCGTGCTGGAGCGCTGGACCACCTGGTCCACGACGGACGACCCCGCCGGCGGCCACGCCCGCGATGCCATCGAGGCCTTCCCCGCGCTGCTGGGCGCGGTCGCGCGTTCGGCCACCGCGCCCGATGTGCCGCTGGCCGCGCCGGTCGAGACGCGCATCGCGCTCCATCGCGGCCGCAGCCTGGTCGCGGTGCTCGAGATCGCGGGCGACCAGGTGCGCTGGTCGCCGCAGCCCGGCGGCGCGGCCTTCGTCGGCACGCCGCCCGCGCAGGCGCTCGCATCGCTGCGCGCCGCGCTCGAGCGCGCACGCGAAACGGCTTCGACGCCGCGGCGTTGAAGGCGTCGGGCTTCGGGGCAAAAAAAAGCGGGCCGTCCGGCCCGCCCGCCCTCAGGCGTTCTTGAAGTCCGGCTGGCGCTTGGTCAGGAAGGCGTCCATGCCTTCCTTCTGGTCCTGCGTCGCGAACAGCGCATGGAACAGCCGGCGCTCGAACATCACGCCGTCGCTCAGGCCGCTCTCGAAGGCGCGGTTGACCGACTCCTTGGCCGCGATCACCGAGATCTGCGAGAAGCCGCAGATCACCAGCGCGGCGCCCAGCGCCTCGTCGGCCAGCTTCTCGAACGGCACCACGCGGCTCACGAGGCCCGCGCGCTCGGCTTCGGCGGCGTCCATCATGCGGGCGGTCAGCACCATGTCCATGGCCTTGCTCTTGCCCACCGCGCGCGGCAGGCGCTGCGTGCCGCCGGCGCCGGGGATCACGCCGATCTTGATCTCGGGCTGGCCGAACTTGGCGTTGTCGGCCGCGATGATGAAGTCGCACATCATCGCGAGCTCGCAGCCGCCGCCGAGCGCGAAGCCGGCCACGGCGCCGATCACCGGCTTGCGGATCGAGCGGATGGTCTCCCAGTTGCGCGTGATGTAGTCGCCCTTGTAGGTGTCGATGAAGCTGTACTTGGCCATCGCCGCGATGTCGGCGCCGGCCGCGAAGGCGCGCTCGCTGCCGGTGAGGATGATGCAGCCGATGGCGTCGTCGGCGTCGAAGGCCTTCAGGGCCTGGCCCAGCTCGGTCATCAGCGCGTCGTTGAGCGCGTTGAGCGCCTTCGGGCGGTTGAGGGTGATGATGCCGACCTTGCCAGCTTCGGTCCGCACTTCGATGTTCTCGTAGCTCATGGTGTCTCCGGGGAAGGGAAGAAAAACGCGCTTCACTATACCCACGGTGCCGTGCGCCACCGTGGCACGGGGCTGCTGGCCGGTGCCTTCGCCCTTCCTGCTGCATGGCTTTGTTGAGAATTGTTCTCAACTAGAATCCGCGGCCATGGAGTTCCCGATGCAAGAACATGCCGTGTTGCTGCGGGCCTATGCCCGCGTGCAGGAGCGCTGCTCGCAGCTGCTGGCCGAGCAGGCCGCGCTGGTGGAGCGGCTGGAGGCGCAGATCGTGCGCCTGCGTGGCGCGCTGGTGGCGCGCGATTCGGCGATGGCGATGGTGCGCGAGGAGCTGGCCGCGCGCGCGGCCGTCGGCGCGGCGCTGCCGAAGCGGCTGCATGCGCTGCTCGCACCGGGCGCCGCGCGCCGCCTGGCCGTTCCGGTGCAGGCGCCGGTGCCCGCCGACCTGCGCGAGAAGTCCGTGCTCTGCGTGGGCGGCGACGAGCGCACGCCCTCGCTCGCGCGCCAATTGGTCGAGATCGCCGGCGGCCGCTTCCTGCACCTCGAAGGCGCGGACGGCACCGACGATCCCGCGTTCGAGGCCAGCCTGCGCGTGGCCGACCTCGTCATCTGCCAGACCGGCTGCCTGAGCCACGATGCCTGCTGGCGCGTGCAGGACCATTGCCGCCGCACCGGCAAGCCCTGCGTGATGGTGGGCGAGCCGCAGCCCATCCATTTCGTGCGCCGCGAGACGGCCGAGGAGGCCGCGGCCGAACGGGCCTTGCCCGCGGGCTAAGCCTTGGTCGCCGCGATCGCCACCGGCGCCAGCCACTTCGAGACCCGGCCCGTGTCCTGCGCGAGCAGGCGCCAGGTCGTGACGCCCGTGGGCAGCACCAGCGGCAGCTTCACCAGCTTGCGGTCGCGCGCGACCAGCGCGGTGCAGCGCTTGCCCGCGCCGAGGTAGAGCGCGAGATCGTCGAGCCGGCCGATGCGCCAGCCCTGCGCGCTCTTGCGTCCCGCGGCCGGCAGTTCGATGCCGATCCATTCGTCGCCGGCCGCGAAGCCGGCCTTCTCGGCCGCGCCGCCGCGCAGCACCACCTTGACCTGCACGCTGCCACCGCTTTCCGCCACGCGCAGGCCCAGCGTCTGCGCGGGCTGCGAGGGGTCGTCGAGCGTGGCCACGCCGTGCAGGCGCAGCAGCTCGGAGAGCGGCAGCTCGGCGGTCGAGTGCACCCAGGCCGCGAGCTCGGCCGCGTACGAGCGGCCGCCCGCGGCCTCGAGCGCGGCCGCGATATCGGCTTCGCTCACCGGCCCGCCGCCGCTCGCGTTCCACAGGTGGCGCATCGCGTCGTCGAGCGAACCGCGGCCCTCGGCGCGCAGCTTGAGGTCGAGGCACAGCGCGACCAGCGCGCCCTTGGTGTAGTAGCTGACGGTGCCGTTGGGCGTCTGCTCGTCCTGGCGGTAGTACTTGACCCAGGCGTCGAAGCTCGCGTCGGCCACCGACTGCACCTGGCGCCCCGGCGTCTGCTGCACCTGGTTGATGGTCTTGTTGACCAGCCGCAGGTAGGCCGCGTCGTCGATCAGTCCGGCGCGGCGCAGCAGCAGGTCGTCGTAGTAGCTGGTGAAGCCCTCGAAGAACCACAGCAGCTTCGTGTAGTTCTCGCGGCCGTAGTCGTAGCGCGCGAACTCGGCGGGCCGCAGCCGCTTCACGTTCCAGGTGTGGAAGTACTCGTGGCTGATCAGGCCCAGCAGCGTGACGTAGCCGTCTGCGGCCTTCTTCATGCCGAGCTGCGGCAGGTCGCGGCGGTTGCAGATCAGCGCCGTCGAATGGCGATGCTCGAGGCCGCCGTAGCCGTCGTCGACCGCGTTGAGCATGAACACATAGCGGTCGATCGGCGGCTTCGCTCCGCCGCGCTTGCCGACCTTGTCGCCGTGCCAGAAGCGCATCTCGGCTTCGCAGATGGCCTTCGTGTCGGCCAGCAGCCGCTCGCCGTCGAACGAGGCCGCGGCGCCCGCGACCACGAAGCGGTGCGGCACGCCGCCGGCCTCGAACTCGCCGCTCCAGAAGGCGCCGAGCTCGACCGGGCTGTCGGCCAGCTCGTCGTAGTCGGCCGCGAGGTAGCGGCCGAAGCCGTGGCGGTCGGTCTTCAGCGGCGGCAGCGCGGTGGCGCAGGACCAGGGCGCGGCGCCCTCGGGCAGCGCCGAGGCGGCGGGTGCGACGATCTCGAGCGCATGCGGCGCATCGGTCTGGCCCTCGACCCGCAGGCACAGGCTGGTGCCGTTGAAGAAGCCGCGCTCGGCATCGAGCCAGGCGGTGCGCACCGAGTTGTCGTAGGCGCAGACCTTGTAGCGCAGCACCAGCGGCTGGCCGGCCGCGCATTCGACGCGCCAGCTGCACTTGTCGAGCTGCGTCAGCACCGGTGCCTTGCGCCGGCCCTGCGAGGCCTGCAGGCCCTGCAGGTTCTTGGCGAACTCGCGCACGAGGTAGCTGCCCGGGATCCACACCGGCAAGGTCAGCTGCTGCTCGGCCGCCGGGCGATCGATGGTGAGCGTGACCTCGAACAGGCGCGCATGCAGGTCGGCGCATTCCACGCGGTAGTGCACGCCGGGCGCGGCCACGGCCGCGGGCGCCGCGGCCGCGCGCCGCGAGGGGGACTTCGTCGCCATCAGCTGGCGGAGGCGGCGAGTTGCTTCTCGACCTGCTCGGCGGGCACGGCGCCCGGGGTGCGGGTGCCGTTGCTGTAGATCAGGGTCGGCGTGCCGGTGATGTTGTAGCGGCGGCCGAATTCGACGTTGCGCTGCAGCGCGGTCACGTCGCAGCTGCCGGGGGCGGTGGCCGGCCGGGTGCCCGATTCCATCCAGTCGCTCCAGGCCTTGCCCTTGTCCTTGCTGCACCAGATGTCGCGCGACTTGACGGTCGAATCGGGACCCAGCACCGGATAGAGGAACAGGTAGACGGTGACGTTGTCGACCGACTTCATGTCCTTCTCGAAGCGCTTGCAGTAGCCGCAGTTCGGATCCTCGAAGACCGCGAGCTTGCGCTTGCCGTTGCCGCGCACGATCTTGATCGCGTCCTTCACGGGCAGCTTGTCGAAGGCCACCTCCGACAGCTTCGCCACGCGCTCCTCGGTGAGGTTGCGGCGCGCGTTCACGTCGATCATGTTGCCCTCGAGCAGGTAGTTGCCCTGCTCGTCGGTGTAGTAGATCTGCGCGCCGTTGACGCGCACCTCGTAGAGGCCGGGCATCGGCGTCTTGGTGATTTCCTCGATGGCCGGGAACTGCGGGATGCGTTCCTTGAGGTTCTTGCGGATCTCGGCTTCGCCGGCATGGGCGCCGAAGGCCGCGAGGATCGCGAGCGACGCGAAGGCGGCGGGAAGCAGGTGGCGTGCGAGTGTCTTCATGGGTTCGAGGGAGTCGTTGTTCGGATCGTGCGGCGTCAGGCTTTCAGGCCCATGGCCTGCCGCGTGACCCAGTGCTTGACCAGGCGCGTGCGGTCGAAACCGCGCATGCCCCAGTTGCGCAGCGCGGGCAGCGGGCCCAGGCCGTGCGAGAAGAGTTGCTGCAGCCCGTCGGTGGCCAGGCTCATCTGCAGCACCTCGGTGCGGCGCGCGCGTTCGTAGCGGCGCAGCAGGCGCGGATCGCCCACGCTGCGCCAGTAGTCGCGTTCCTTGATGACGGCGGCCAGCGCGGCCGCGTCGGCCAGGCCGAGGTTCAGGCCCTGGCCCGCGAGCGGATGCACGGTGTGGGCTGCGTCGCCGGCCAATGCCCAGGTGCGCGGCGGCTGGCCGCTGGTTTGCGCCGCAGTCTGTGCGGAGGCAGGCAGGGTGCCGGTCCAGCGGTCGGCGATGGCGCGAGCGAGCGGCCAGGCGCCGCGCTCGCTCGCCAGCCGCAGCGCGCCGAAGGCCTGGTGGCTGGCCTCGGTCACGGCGGCGTTGAATTCCTCGGCCGATTGCGCGAGCAGCGCCGGCGCGCGCAGCTGGTCGACCGACCACACCAGCGCCAGCCGGCGGCCGTGCACGCCGTCGAGCGGCAGCAGCGCGAACACCTCGCCCTTGTCGTTGAACCACTGGCGCGCCGTGCCCTCGTGCGACTGCTCGGCCTCGAGCCGTGCCGCGATCGCATGCTGCGGATAGCGCGTGACCGCGTAGCTCACGCCGAGCGCCTCGCGCGTGGCGCTGGCCTTGCCTTCGCAGACCACGGTGAGCGGCGCGGCGACCGGTTCGCTCACCACCTCGATCTGGGGCTGGAAGCGCACCGCGTCGGCCAGCTGCTTCTCGAGCGCCGGCACGTCGACGATCCAGGCCAGCGCCTCGACCTTCTGGCGCGCGGCGCTGAACTGCACGCGGCCACCCTCGTCGCCGTCGACCACCATCTCGCGCACCGGCGTGGCGCTGATGCCCTCGGGCCAGGCGCGCAGCGAGACCAGCAGCTCGCGCGAGGCGGCATTGAGCGCATAGGCGCGGACGTCTTCCCGCTCGGCGGCGGCGGGCGGCGCCACCAGCGCCACGCGCACGCGTTCGCGCGCGAGCAGCAGGGCCAGCGTGCGGCCGACGATGCCGGCGCCGCGGATACAGACTTCGGGGGGGAGGGCCATCGCGGCATTGTAGGAGGAGGCTCCCGCGGCCGACCCCGTGGGGAAACCGGCCATTGGGGGTATGCCCGGAGCGAGGACAATCGAGCCCCCATCCGAGGAGCCCCCGTGACAGATTTCGATCTCCAGGCCACCATCGCGCGCCTGTTCGTGTACCCCGTCAAGTCGTGCGCCGGCGTCGAGCTGCCCGAAGCGCTGCTGACCGAGACCGGCCTCGAATTCGACCGGGCCTGGATGGTGGTCGACGAAGAGGGCGAGTTCGTCACGCAGCGGCAGCTGCCGCGCATGGCGCTGATCAAGCCGCAGATGAAGCACACCGAGGTGGTGCTGCGCGCGCCCGGCATGCTGGCGCTGCACCTGGCCTTCGACCGGGTCGAGCAGCCGATGCGGGTGCGGGTCTGGAAGGACGAGGTCGATGCCTACGACATGGGCGACATCGCGGCCCAGTGGTTCAGCGACTTCCTCTCCGAGCCCGGCAAGCCGCGGAAGCTGCGGCTGGTGCGCTTCGATCCCGAGGTGAAGCGGTTGTCGAGCCTCAAGTGGACCGGCGGCATCGAGGCCCAGACCCAGTTCGCCGACGGCTATGCGCTGCTGGTGGCCAGCGAGGGCTCGCTGGCCGAGCTCAACGAGCGGCTGGCGCGCGACGGCCATGGCCCGGTGGGCATCGAGCGCTTCCGGCCCAACATCGTGCTGGCCGGCATCGAGTCGCACGACGAGGACCGCGTCGAGATGCTGCACGTGGCCAGCGGCGCCGACGGTTCGGCGGACGGCGCGCAGCTGCAGCCGGTCAAGCCCTGCTCCCGCTGCCCCATTCCCGACATCGACCCGGCCACCGCGCTCAGCAGCCCCGAGGTCAACGACACGCTGCGCACCTACCGCGCCGACCCGCGCGTCGACGGCGCCATCACCTTCGGCATGAATTGCATCGTGATCCAGGGTGTGGAGCAGATGCTCAAGGTCGGGCAGGCAGTCGGGGCGAACTACAAATTCGAGTGAGCGATCAGAACGTCACGCCCGCGCACAGGATGATGTTCGCGTAGGGCGTGCATTCGCCCGTGCGTACGACTGCCTTGGCACGCGCGCTCAGGCGTTTCAGCTCCTCGTGCGACACCGTCTCGGGCACGACCGCGAGCTGCCCCGCGCACCATTCGGGCAGTTCGCCCGTGGCGCGGCCCTCGACCGCCTCGCGCGCGAGCAGCGCGCGCTCGACCTGCAGTTCGCTCAGCACCGCCTTCAGCACCTCGGCCACGCGCGGCACGCCGGGCGTGAGCGCGAGGTCGATGCGGCGCGGGCCGTCGGGAATGGGCAGGCCGGCGTCGCCGATCACGAGCATGTCGCCATGGCCCATGGTGGCGATGACCTGGGACAGTTCGGAGTGCAGCAGGGCGGTACGTTTCACAGCGGAATCCAGTCGGGGGGCAGGGGGCTGCGCAGCACGGCCTCGCGCTGCGGGATGGAAGGCTGGGCGCCGGGCTGCTGGATGCACAGCGCGGCGGCGCGGATGCCCAGGCGCACGGCCTCGTCGAAGGACTGGCCCTCGCCGAGCGCGGTGGCGAGCGCGCCGAGGAAGGTGTCGCCGGCGGCCGTGGTGTCGACCGCCTGCACCACCAGCGCCGGATGGTGGCGCGCGCCGTCGGCATCGACCGCCACCGCGCCGCGCGCGCCGAGCGTGACCACCACGCGCGCGATGCCGCGCGCGCGCATCGCCTGCCCGGCGGCCGCGGCCTCCTGCGGGCTGTCGGCGCCCAGGCCGCTGAGCGTGCGCGCCTCGATCTCGTTGACCACCAGCGTGTCGATCTTCGGCCACAGGGGCTCGGCGATGGCCTGCACCGGCGAGGGATTGAGCAGCACCTTGCAGCCGGCCTCGTGCGCCACCGCGATCGCGCGCTCGACCTGCGCCATCGGGGTCTCGAACTGGGTCACGAGGAAGGCCGCGCCCGCGAGCCGGGTGCGCAGGTCCGCCGCGTCGAGGTCGACGCCGGCATTCGCGCCCGCGATCATCACGATGCGGTTCTGGCCGCTGTCCTCGACCATGATCAGCGCGGTGCCTGTCGGCTCGGCGGCATCGGTGCGCAGGGCCTCGGTGTCGATGCCGTCGCGTTCGAGCGCCTGGCGCAGCGCGCGGCCGTGGTCGTCGTCGCCCACGCAGCCGATCATGCGCACCTGCGCGCCCTCGCGCGCGCAGCTCACGGCCTGGTTGGCGCCCTTGCCGCCGGGGATGGTGGCGAAGGAGCGGCCCAGCAGGGTCTCGCCCGCGGCGGGCGCATGCGGCACGCGCAGCACCAGGTCCATGTTGAGGCTGCCGAGCACCACGATGCGCGGTGCCGCGGGGCGGGAGGAAGACGTCGGGCTCACGGGGTGCGGGACTTTCGGGTGTCGGCGGAAGAGGGGACGGATACCGGTGCGGCCGCGGGCGCTCCGGAATAGCGCGCGGTCGAGGCCCGCACGTGCAGCTCGGGCTGCAGCACCACCTTGCGCGCATCGCGGCGGCGGCCGCCCACGCGCTCGAGCAGCATGTCGACCGCCAGCGCGCCGATGCGCTCCTTGGGCTGGGCCACGGTGGTGAGCGGCGGGCTGGTGTAGGCCGAGAGTTCGATGTCGTCGAAGCCGACGATCGAGAGCTCGTCGGGCACCCGCACGCCGCTCTCGTGCGCAGCGCGCAGCGCGCCGATCGCCATCAGGTCGTTGCAGACGAAGACCGCCGAGGGAATGTCGTTGGTGCCGGCGCGCAGGATGGCGTGCATCGCCTCGTAGCCGCCCTGGCTGGTGAAGCCGCCGCGCCACAGCAGCGCGTCGGCGTCGCCGGTGCCGTGGCCGCTCTCGGCCAGCGCCATGCGCCAGCCCGCGATGCGCTGTTCGCTCGGCGACACGCCCTGCGGCCCGCCGATGCAGGCGATGCGGCGGTGGCCCAGCGACAGCAGGTGGCGCACCGCGAGCAGGCCGCCCTGCATGTGGGCGGTCTCGACCAGGTCGCAGTGCGGATCGGCGATCTCGCGGTCGAGCAGCACGGTCGGCACCTTGAGGCCGTTGAGCTGCCGGGCCAGCGTGTCGTCGTCGCCGGTCGACACCACGATCAGCCCGTCGATGCGGCGCTCGGCCAGCACCTGCAGGTACACGCTCTGGCGGTGCGGCTCGTCGTCGGTGTTGCACAGCACCAGCGTGTAGCCGGCGCCGAAGCAGCGGTCCTCGATGATGCGCACGATCTCGGCGAAGTAGGGGTTCGAGCTGTTCGGGATCAGCATTCCGAGCGTCGAGGTGGTGTTGCTCTTGAGGCTGCGCGCCATCGCGTTGGGCACGTAGCCGAGTTCGCGGATCGCGAGCTCGACGCGCTCGCGGCCCTTGGCGCTGACGTGGCGCGTGTCGTTGACCACGTGCGAGACGGTGGTGACCGACACGCCCGCGCGCAGTGCGACGTCCTTGATGGTGGCCATGGCCTGGGTGTTCCTGTTGCGGGTGCTGCTTCGTGGGGAGGGGAGCGTCAGGCCAGCCGGCGGTCGGCGCGACGCTGGCGCAGGGTGTCGATGATCACCGCAACCACGATCACCGCGCCGGTGATGATGCGCTTGCTCGGCTCGCTGGCGCCGACCTGCGCCAGGCCGGCCTCGAGCACCGCGATGATCAGCACGCCGAAGAAGGTGTTGACCACCGAGCCGCGCCCGCCCATCAGGCTGGTGCCGCCGATCACCACCGCGGCGATCACCTGCAGCTCGATGCCCACGCCCGAGTTCGGATCGGCCGCCTCGAGGCGCGCCGACTGCATCAGCCCCGCCAGGCCGGCCAAGAGGCCGGTGACCGCGAACACCACGATACGGATCGGCCGCGGGTCGATGCCCGCGAGGCGCATCGCCTCCTCGTTGGTGCCGATGCCCACCACGTAGCGGCCGAACACGGTACGCGACAGCACCAGCTGGCCCACGATCACCAGCACCACCGCGAGCACGAAGGCCGCCGAGATGCCGCCGATCCACGGCGCCGCCAGGCCCGAGATGGCATCGCCCACATATTGGGTGCGCGAGTCGGTCACGAGGTAGGCGCCGCCGCGCACGGCCTCGAGCATGCCGAGCGAGACGATGAAGCTCGGCAGCCGCCAGGCCACCGACACGGCGCCGGTGATCGCGCCGCAGATCAGGCCCGTGGCCAGGCCCAGCAGCGCGGCCAGCGGCACCGGCAGGTGCCATTGCAGGATGGCGGCGGCGGCCACCGCCGCGCTGAGCGCCAGCACCGAGCCCACCGAGAGGTCGATGCCCGCGATGATCAGCACGAAGGTCATGCCCACGGCCATCACGGCCAGCGCGGGGATCTCGTTGGCGATGGTGACGAAGGTCTCCACCGTGAGGAAGTATTCGCTGAGGCTGCCGAACAGCCCGATCATGCCGAGCAGCACCACGGCCAGGCCGATGTAGGTGCCGAGCTGGCCCTTGAGGGAGCCGGCGCCGGCGGCGGGGGGAGCGGAAGCGGTGGTGGTCGTCATGGGGCGAAGGAGGATGAGGCTCAGGCGGCGGCCGCGAGAGCGTGGGCGGTGGGGGCTGCGGAGGTGGCGCGGCCGGTGTCGCCGAAGGCCGCGGCCAGGATCGACTGCTGGTCCCAGGCGCCGCGCTCGAACACCGCCACCAGGCGGCCGGCGTGCATCACGCCGATGCGGTCGCACATGGCCATGAGTTCGCGCAGGTCGCTCGACACCATCAGCAGCGCCTTGCCGGCCTCGGCCATGCGGTCGAGCTCGGCATAGAGGTCGGCGCGCGCGCCCACGTCGACGCCGCGCGTCGGCTCGTCGAGCAGCAGCACCTTGCATTCGCGGTGCAGCCAGCGCGCGAACACCACCTTCTGCTGGTTGCCGCCGCTGAGCGTGGCCACGCTCTGCTCCTCGCTGCGCGAGCGGATGCGCAGCGTCTGCACCAGCCGGCGCGCGATGCCGCGCTCGGCGGCCGCGCGCAGCCAGCCCAGGCGCGAGACCGCGCCGAGGTCGCTGAGCGTGGCGTTGACGCGGATCGATTGCGTCATCAGCAGGCCCTGCGACTTGCGGTCCTCGGTGACCAGGCCGATGCCGGCACGGATCGCCTGCATCGGCGAGCGCCAGCGGCCCGCGGCCGGTTGCTGCGCTCCGGGCCAGTGGAGTTCGATCGTGCCGCGCTCGGCCTTGTCGGCGCCGAACAGCAGCCGCACGAGCTCGGTGCGGCCCGAGCCCACGAGCCCGGCGATGCCCATCACCTCGCCCGCGCGCAGCTGCAGGTCGACATCGCGCACCGCGCTGCCGCGGCCGATGCCGTGCGCGCTCAGCATCGGCGCGCCGGCCACGCGGCGCGGGCGGCCGTCGTGCTCGTGCACCGCGCGGCCGACCATGCGCTCGACCAGTTCGGATTCGCGCACGCCGGCCATCGGCCGCACGTCGACCAGCCGGCCGTCGCGCAGCACCGCCACGCGGTCGGCGATGCGCTGCAGCTCCTCGAGCCGGTGCGAGACGTAGACGATGCCCACGCCGCGCGCCTTCAGCAGCGCGATCTGCTCGAACAGATGCTCGGTCTCGCGCGGCGTCAACATCGCGGTCGGCTCGTCGAGGATCAGCACGCGGGTGTCGTCGAGCAGGTTGCGCGCGATCTCCACCATCTGCTGCTGGCCGATGCCCAGGCGCGAGACCGGCACGGCCGGATCGATGTGCGAGAGGCCGATCTTGGCCAGTTGCAGCCGCGCGGCCGCGTGCAGCTCGGCGCGCTGCAGCCAGCCCATGCGCTGCGGCAGCCGGTCGAGCAGCAGGTTCTCGGCCACCGTGAGCGTGGGCACCAGCCCGAGTTCCTGCATCACCATGCGCACGCCGTGCGCCTCGGCGTCGCGGCGCGAGCCCGGCTGGAACGGCGCGCCGCCCAGCAGCATCGTGCCGCGCGTCGGCGTGACGAGGCCGCAGACGATCTTGGAGAGGGTGCTCTTGCCGGCACCGTTCTCTCCGGTCAGCGCGAGCACCTCGCCGGCCTCCAGCGTGAGGGTCACGCCGTCGAGCACCGGCGCGGCGTAGTCCTTGCCGATGTCGTGGAGCGCGAAGAGCGGCGTGGCGGGGGTTGCGGACATGGGCGCCGGCAAGGGGGGGTCTCGAGGTGTGTGACAGCGGTGAAAGAGGCGCGGTGCTTACTTCTTCGAGTCCTTGGTCACCAGCACCACGTCGGTCTTGATCTCGGCCGGCATGTCGGCCTGGCTCTTCTTGTCGGCGATCGCCTTCAGCGCGGTCTCGATGCCGAACACGGCCTGCTTGTCGGCGAACTGGTCGGCCGTGGCGAGCACGCGGCCGTCGGCCAGCATCGGCTTGATGGCACCGATGTTGTCGTAGCCCACCACCTGCACCTTGCCGGTCTTGCCCGCGGCCTTCACCGCCGCCACCGCGCCCAGCGCCATGCTGTCGTTGCCGGCCAGCAGGGCCTTGAGGTCGGGGTTCTCGCGCATCATGCCGGCGGCCACCGTGTTGCCCTTGTCGATTTCCCACTGGCCCGACTGCACGCCGGTCACGGTCATGCCGGCGGCCTTCATCGCGTCCTGGTAGCCGAGCGTGCGTTGCTGCGCATTGAAGGTGGTCGACACGCCTTCGATGATCCCGACCTTGTCGCCCGACTTCAGGCTCTTGGCCAGGTAGTCACCCACCAGCTTGGCACCGGCGCGGTTGTCGGGGCCGACGAAGGGCACCTGGATGTTCTTTTCCTTCAGCGCGGCCGCGTCGAGGCGGTTGTCGATGTTGACCACCAGGATGCCCTTGTCGATGGCGGCCTTGACCACCGGCACCAGCGCCTTCGAATCGGCCGGCGCGATCACCAGCGCATTGACCTTCTGCGCCACCATCTGCTCGACCATCTTGATCTGGGCTGCGGTGTCGGTCTCGTCCTTGATGCCGTTGGTCACCAGCGTGTACTTGCCCGAATTCGCCTTCTGGTGCGCCTTGGCCCCGTCTTCCATGGTGCGGAAGAACTCGTTGGCCAGCGACTTCATCACCAGCGCGACCTTGGGCTTGTCCTGCGCGAGCGCCGGCGAGGCGGCGAAGGTGCCCAGCAGGGCGAGGGCGGCGGCGGTCTGCACGGTGCGGCGGGTGAACTTCATGGTGCGTGTCTCCTGAGGTGTGTTGGAACGAACGATGACCGATCTGGCGGCCCGGCGCCGATGGTACTGGACGAAAACGTTTGCGCAAACGTTTGCTTATGGGGTTTTCATCGGGTTTTACCCTGACCCGCCGGCCCTGTTTAGCCGCCTGCCCGAACCGCCGGGCGGGGCGCCTCGCCTAAAATCGCCGGTTCACCTGAGGACCCCCCATGAGCTTGAAGTGCGGCATCGTCGGCCTGCCCAACGTCGGTAAATCCACCCTTTTCAATGCGCTGACCAAGGCCGGCATCGCAGCGGAAAACTATCCCTTCTGCACCATCGAGCCCAACGTGGGCATCGTCGAGGTGCCCGATCCGCGGCTCGCCCAGCTCGCCGACATCGTCAAGCCCGAGCGCGTGGTGCCCGCGATCGTCGAGTTCGTGGACATCGCGGGCCTCGTGGCCGGCGCCAGCACCGGCGAAGGCCTGGGCAACAAGTTCCTGGCCCACATCCGCGAGACCGACGCCACGGTGAACGTGGTGCGCTGCTTCGACGACGACAACGTGGTGCACGTGGCCGGCAAGGTCGACCCGATCTCCGACATCGAGGTGATCCAGACCGAGCTGTGCCTGGCCGACCTGTCGACGGTCGAGAAGGCGCTGCAGCGCCACACCAAGGTGGCCCGCTCGGGCGACAAGGACGCGCAGAAGCTGGTCGGCCTGCTCGAGCGCTGCCAGGCCGCGCTCAACGAGAACAAGCCCGTGCGCGCGCTCGAGTTCACCAAGGAAGAGCTGCCGCTGGTCAAGAGCTTCACGCTGATCACCGCCAAGCCCGCGATGTTCGTGGGCAACGTGGCGGAGGACGGCTTCGAGAACAACCCCTACCTCGACCGCCTGCGCGAGTACGCCGCCAAGCAGAACGCGCCCGTGGTGGCGATCTGCGCCAAGATCGAGGCCGACCTGTCCGAGATGGACGACGAGGACAAGAAGATGTTCCTGGCCGAGATCGGCCAGGACGAGCCGGGCCTCAACCGCCTGATCCGCGCCGCCTTCAAGCTGCTGGGCCTGCAGACCTACTTCACCGCCGGCGTGAAGGAAGTGCGCGCCTGGACCATCCATGTCGGCGACACCGGCCCGCAGGCGGCCGGCGTGATCCACACCGACTTCGAGAAGGGCTACATCCGCGCCCAGACCATCGGCTTCGACGACTACATCGCCTTCAAGGGCGAGCAGGGCGCGAAGGACGCGGGCAAGATGCGCTCGGAAGGCAAGGAATACGTCGTCAAGGATGGCGACGTGATGAACTTCCTCTTCAGTTCCTGAGAAGAAGCCGCAGCAGCGGCAGCTTCGGCATCGGGGCCGGCCGGCCCCGGTGCCCGCGGGCCGGGATGCCGGGCCGCCGCGTCGCGGGTCCGACCCCGTCGATGCCTCTCCCGCTTCGCGCCTGCCAGCGCATCGGGCCGATTCCCTTCTTGTTGCAAAACCGGTTCGACCGGCGAGCGTGATTTGTTTCTCGGAAATTTGGATGTCTCCGAATTGATCGGGAAATCATGAAATTCCGCTTGTGTATTATTCCGGGCGATTTTTCGTCTTGCCGGATGGATTTCCTTTGAAATCCGTCGATTTCTGATTGAAATCGAAATCAAATTATCCAATTGGTTTTAAATTGGATTGATTTGAAATTCGCGGGGCTCCAGCCAGCGTGGCTGCGAGATTTCCCGCTTGGCAAGCCGGTCGAACAAGCATCCGGGAATAAAAAAGGGGGAATTCAATGAATCGAATCGCCGTGCGGTGGCTGGCCGCATGTCTCATGGCCGCGGGTTTTCAAATGGCCGCCGCGGCGCCGGCGGCGTCGGATGCGGTGTCCGACGAATTGCTCGGCGTCGCGGCCGAAGTGCTTCGGAAAACCGACACCGACCGGGTGAGCGAACTCTGGGATTCGGGCTCCAACGTGCTGAAGGCCCGCATGAACAAGACCGCCTTCATGCAGGCCACGAGAAAGGCGCGGCAGTCGATGGGACCGGTGGCCAGCCGCGACTGGTCGAGCGTGACGCGTCTCAAGTACCGCAAGGACAACGAGGACGGCTTTCCCGCGGGTCTCTATGCCAATGTCGTGTTCTCCACCGAGCTGGACAGCGGCAGGAAGGCCTCCGAAAGAATCAGCTTCGCGATGGAGAACAACCACTGGATCTTCACGGGGTATGCGATCGCGCGCGAGGCGCCGGACATGTACACGATGCCGGCCAAGCCCGCGATCCGGCCATCGCAGCCACCAGTGCCCTCCGTGCCTTCGGCGCCTTCCATGCCTTCGGCGCCAAGTGCCGCCGTTGCCGAGGTCGAAGCCGCCGTGCGCGGCTGGGCCTCGGCCTGGTCGGCCCAGGACATGGATCGCTACCTGGCGGCCTATGCGCCGGAGTTCACGCCGGCCCGCGGCCAGAGCCGCGGCAAATGGGAAGAAGAGCGCCGTGTCCGCATCACCGGCAAGTCGAGCATCGGCGTCACCCTCGAAGACCTGGTGATCAGCATCAACGACCGGACCGCGACGGCCCGGTTCCGGCAGAACTACCGCGCGGACAAGCTCAAGGAAGTGAGCCGCAAGGTGCTGGAGCTGCAACGCTCGGGCAACCAGTGGCTGATCCGCAAGGAAAGCACCGGCGGCTGACATCGGCGCGCACGGCCATGGCCTCGAACTTCAACGACGAGCTCTTCGCCCGGGTCGTGCTTGCCTCGATCCAGGCGAGCGAACGGATCATGCGCAGGGACGGCGTGCTCCCGCCACTGGGCATCGCGTTCCTCGGCGAGGCCGTCGACGGCCAGGTGGTCAATCCGCTCGAAGAGGAGGGGGCGCAAGATCTCGATGGCGAGCGGCTGCGGGAGCGCGTGCATCGGCGTCTTTGCGCCATCGCCGGCCGGCGCGACGATGTCGTCGCCGTCTCGACCCTCCTGTACCGGCGGGACCGGGGACGGGTCCATGTCCAGGTCGAGTTTCCCGGCGCGATGCTGCAGCCGCTGGCCTTTCCCGTGGCGAGGGTGAATGGCGTGTGGACCGTCTCGGACAGCTGGGAGCCGTTCCCTCACCGCATCGCGGCGTCCGTCCTTGCGCGCTGATCTCAGCGCGCCGCCTGCTGCTTGCCCCACACCACCGTGTTGTCCACCGCGTAGGCCGCGCACACCACCTTGCGTTGCGTGCAGCCCTTGAGATGCTCGGTCAGCGCGGCCGAGCTGGTGGCAGTGCCGAAGCGGCTGTCGCTGGTGATCAGGAAGGCGCGCGGCCGCGCCTGCAGCAGGAACTGGCGGTAGGCGACGCGGATCTGCCGCGGATCGGCGCCGACCACCGGCAGCGCGGCTTCGTCGGCGATGTCGGCGTGGCCCGAGGGCACGGGCTCGCCGTTCGATTGCAGCACCACGCCCACGGTCTTGAGCAACTCGCGCCAGGTCTCGCGCTCGGCCATCACGCGCTGCGGCAGTTCCATCACCCATTGCGCCGGATAGGCGAAGCCCAGGTTCGAGCCGCCGGGCGAGACGCGGTCGGTGACGCCGATCAGCCGGCCGTCGGTGTCGAAGAGGCCGCCGCCGCTCGAGCCCGAGGACACGGGCGCCGAGGTCTGGACGATCGGCAACTGCCCCGGTGCGCGCGGCCGCAGCGCCGAGATCAGGCCCTCGCTGAGCGTGCGCTCGAGGCCGTGCGGGCTGCCGATGGCGAACACGCGCTGGCCCACGCGCAGGCTGTCGGCCGGCGCGATCTCGACGGCATGCAATTGCAACGGTGTCTCGGTCATCAGCACGCAGAGGTCGCGCGTCGCATCGGGGTGGCGCAGGATGCTGCCGATCTTGATCGTGGTCTGTCCCTGCATCACGGTCACGGCCGCGGCACCGTCGACCACGTGGCAGGCGGTGGCCAGCGCGGTGGGCGTGACCGCCACGGCACTGCCCACGGTCACCTGGTTGTCGCCGCGGTCGCCCTTGACGGTCCAGACCGCGGGCGAGGCATGCTGGTAGAGCGCCTCGGGATCGAGCGCGGCCTGCGCCGGGCGGTGGGCAACGGCGGCCGCCGCGAAGAGCAGCGCGAACATCGCGCCGCGCCAGCCCCCGTGCATGCGGCGCGGCGGGGGAGGCGTGGTGGTCGGTGTCATGCGGCCAGTGTAGGAAGCGGCTTCGCCCGCGCCTGTAGGCGACCGCGCTGACAGGGCTGCGCTTTGCCGCGCGTCACGCTAGACTGCCGCGCCCCGTCGCCCTCGCTTCATTCCAACCCTCGCCATGCTCACCGTCCACCACCTCAACAACTCGCGTTCGCAGCGCGTGCTCTGGCTGCTCGAAGAACTGGGCCTGCCCTACGAGATCGTCCACTACCAGCGCGATCCGAACACCATGTTGGCGCCCGCTTCGCTGCGCGCGGTGCATCCGCTGGGCAAGTCGCCGGTGGTGACGACCGAGGACGGGCTCGTGCTCGCGGAGTCGGGCGCGATCATCGAGACCGTGATCGAGCGCTATGGCCAGGGTCGCCTCGCGCCCGCGCCGCTCACGCCCGAGGCGCTGCGCTACCGCTACTGGCTGCACTTCGCCGAGGGCACGGCGATGTCGCCGCTCTTGCTCAAGCTGGTGTTCGACCGCATCGAGAGCAGCAAGATGCCCTTCTTCGCCAAGCCGGTGGCCAAGGCCATCGCCGCCAAGGCCAAGTCGGCGTTCATCCTGCCGAACATCGCGAGCCACCTCAACTACATGGAGGCCGAACTCGGCAAGAGCGAATGGTTCGCGGGCGATGCCTTCAGCGGCGCCGACATCCAGATGAGCTTCGTGGTCGAGGCCGCGCATGCGCGCGGCGGGCTCGATGCGAAACGGCCGAAGCTCATGGCCTGGCTCGCGCGCATCCATGCACGCCCCGCCTACCGGCAGGCGCTCGAGCGCGGCGGCCCGTACGAACTGCTGAACTGAGTCCCTCGCTCAGGACGGGAAGATGTAGAGCAGCGCCACCGTCATGCAGACGTAGCGCAGGAACTTGCCGATCGCCATGTAGGCCAGGCAGGGCCAGAACGGCAGCCGCAGCCAGCCCGCGACCGCGCACAGCGGATCGCCGACCAGCGGCAGCCAGCTCAGCAGGCAGGCCTTCGGGCCGAGCCGCTCGAGCCAGCCGAGCACGCGCACGTGGTGCTTCGAGTGCGAGTACTTGTCGGCCACCTTGTGCGCGCCGTAGCCCATCCACCAGTCGACCGCGCCGCCGAGCGTGTTGCCCACGGTCGCGACCGCGATCGCGGGCCAGAACAGCTCGGGGTTGAGCTTGAGCAGGCCGAACAGCACGGGTTCCGAGCCCACGGGCAGCAGCGTCGCCGAGATGAAGGCGGCGATGAACAGCGTGGAGAGGCCGTATTGCGGCAGCGCGAGAAGCGCGAGGAGTGCGTCGAGCCAGGCTTGCATAAGGTCGGCGCAGTATAGGCAGCGCGTTCGCGAGGCCGGGTCGGAAAAGGCGCCGCCGCGCATGGGATTTCCACCCGTGTTTACACCCGTACCAGCGGCGCGAATCGGCGCAAATCGTTTCAGTCACTGAAATGGCAGGTGGCTACAATCGTGCCTCATTTTTCAGCAGCCGACGCGCACAGCCTTCCTCCGTCATGACCTTGCAGATCGGCAACCACACGCTGGAGAACCGCCTGTTCGTCGCGCCCATGGCCGGCGTGACGGACCGGCCCTTCCGCATGCTGTGCCGCGCGCTCGGCGCGGGCTACGCGGTCAGCGAGATGGTGACCTCGCGCAAGGACCTCTGGAATTCGCTCAAGACCTCGCGCCGTGCCAACCACGACGGCGAGCCAGGCCCCATCGCGGTGCAGATCGCGGGCACCGACGCGGCCATGATGGCCGAGGCCGCGGTCTACAACATCGAGCGCGGCGCGCAGATCATCGACATCAACATGGGTTGTCCGGCCAAGAAGGTCTGCAACAAGTGGGCCGGTTCGGCGCTGATGCGCGACGAGCCGCTGGCGCTCGAGATCGTGAGCGCGGTGGTCGATGCCGCGCAGCCGCATGGCGTGCCGGTCACGCTCAAGATGCGCACCGGCTGGAGCATGGAGCACCGCAACGCGGTGAAGCTCGCGCGCGATTTCGAATCGGCCGGCGTGCAGATGCTCACGGTGCACGGCCGCACGCGCGAGCAGGGTTACAAGGGCCAGGCCGAGTACGACACCATCGCCGCCGTGAAGGCCGCGGTGCGCGTGCCGGTGGTGGCCAACGGCGACGTGCGTTCGCCCGAGAAGGCGCGCGAGGTGCTCGCGGCCACCGGCGCCGACGCGGTGATGATCGGCCGCGCGGCCCAGGGCCGGCCGTGGATCTTCCGCGAGATCGCCCACTTCCTCGACACCGGCACGCATCGCGCGCCGCCGCTGGTGGCCGAGGTGCGCCGGCTGCTGCTCGACCACCTGGTGGAGCACTACGCGCTGTACGGCGACTACAGCGGCGTGCGCACCGCGCGCAAGCACATCGGCTGGTACGTGCGCGCGCTGCCCGGCGGCGAGGAATTCCGTTCGCGCATGAACGCCATCGAGGACTGCGAGGCGCAGCTGCGCGCGGTCGGCGAGTATTTCGACGGGCTCGCGGACCAGATGGACCGCATCCCGCAGCACCAGGCGGCCGAAGAGCTGTCCGGCGAAGAGGAGGCGGCCTGCGCCGCCGATTGAGAGAAGAGAAGAAAAGCATGAGCAAGAAACACATCGAGGACTGCGTGCGCACCAGTCTGGAGAGCTACTTCCGCGACCTGCGCGGCACCGAACCCGACGGCATGTACGAGATGCTCGTGCGCGTGGTCGAGAAACCCCTGCTCGATGTCGTGATGACGCGCGCCGAGGGCAACCAGTCGAAGGCCGCCCAGTGGCTGGGCCTGAACCGCAACACGCTGCGCAAGAAGCTGGTCGAACACAAACTTTTGAAATGAACGAGAACGCACGGCGTAACGACACCATGGCCAAGACCGCACTGATTTCCGTCTCCGACAAGACCGGCATCCTCGAATTCGCGCAGGCGCTGCATGCGCTGGGCATCAAGCTGCTGTCCACCGGCGGCACCGCCAAGCTGCTGGCCGATGCCGGCCTGCCGGTGACCGAGGTGGCCGACCACACCGGCTTTCCCGAGATGCTCGACGGCCGCGTGAAGACGCTGCATCCCAAGATCCACGGCGGCCTGCTCGCGCGGCGCGACCTGCCGGCGCACGTGGCCGCCATCGAGCAGCACGGCATCGACACCATCGACCTGCTGATCGTCAACCTCTATCCGTTCGAGGCCACCGTGGCCAAGCCCGGCTGCACGCTCGAGGACGCGATCGAGAACATCGACATCGGCGGCCCGGCCATGGTGCGCAGCGCCGCCAAGAACTGGAAGGACGTGGGCGTGCTGACCGACGCCTCGCAGTACGCCGTGGCACTGGCCGAGCTCAAGGCCGACGGCAAGCTCAGCGACAAGACCAAGTTCGCGTTCTCGGTGGCCGCCTTCAACCGCATCGCCGACTACGACGGCGCGATCAGCGACTACCTCTCGGCGATCGACTTCGAGACCAGCCAGGGGCAATCGACGCCCACGCGCTCGCTGTTCCCGGCGCAGAGCAACGGCCGCTTCGTGAAGGTGCAGGACCTGCGCTACGGCGAGAACCCGCACCAGCAGGCCGCGTTCTACCGCGACCTGCATCCGGCGCCCGGTTCGCTGGTGTCGGCCAGGCAGCTGCAGGGCAAGGAGCTCAGCTACAACAACATCGCCGACGCCGATGCGGCATGGGAATGCGTCAAGAGCTTCGACGTGCCTGCCTGCGTGATCGTCAAGCACGCCAACCCCTGCGGCGTGGCGGTCGGCAAGGACGCGGCCGAGGCCTATGCCAAGGCCTTCAAGACCGACCCGACCTCGGCCTTCGGCGGCATCATCGCCTTCAACCGCACCGTCGACGCCGCCACCGCGCAGGCCGTGGCCAAGCAGTTCGTCGAGGTGCTGATGGCCCCGGGCTACACCCACGAGGCGCTCGAGGTGTTCCAGGCCAGCAAGGCCAAGCTCAACGTGCGCGTGCTCGAGATCGCGCTGCCGCCGGGCGGCGCCACCGACTGGGACAACGGCCGCAACGCGATGGACGTGAAGCGCGTCGGCTCGGGCCTGCTGATCCAGACCGCCGACAACCACGAGCTCGCGCTGTCCGACCTCAAGGTCGTGAGCAGGAAGCAGCCCACGCCGCAGCAGCTGCAGGACCTGCTGTTCGCCTGGAAGGTCGCCAAGTACGTGAAGAGCAACGCGATCGTGTTCTGCGCCGACGGCATGACCATGGGCGTGGGCGCGGGCCAGATGAGCCGCCTCGATTCGGCGCGCATCGCGAGCATCAAGGCCGAGCATGCGGGCCTGTCGCTGCAGGGCACGGCCGTGGCCAGCGATGCCTTCTTCCCGTTCCGCGACGGCCTCGACGTGGTGGTCGACGCGGGCGCGGGCTGCGTGATCCAGCCGGGCGGCTCGATGCGCGACCAGGAAGTGATCGACGCGGCCGACGAGCGCGGCGTGGTGATGGTGCTGTCGGGCGTGCGTCACTTCCGGCACTGAGCCGGGGCACGGTCCAAAAGACAAAGGCGGCCGATGGCCGCCTTTTTTCATGGGCCCGGGCGACTGCTCATTCGAAGCGGTACTTGAGCTGGAAGCTCAGCGCGCCATAGAGCCGGTTCTTGATCGTCGGCACGTAGGCGATGTTGAGGCCCCAGTTCTTGCCCTCGATCGCCGCGGTGGGGATCAGTGCCGGGAACCAGTTGCCGTTGCGGTAGTTGGGGTAGCCGTCGAAGCCGCCGACCACGGCGCCGAAGCGCACGCCGTGGAATTCGAAAGGCAGCACGTAGAGGCCGAGGTAGTGCGACTGGCGCCGGTCGCTGTTGTGGAAGGTGCCCAGCGTGACGCGGTAGACGTCGTTGAGCGGGTACTCGAAGCCCAGGCCGGGATTCTTGTTCTCGAGGCCCTTGTCGCGGTCGAAGTGGGCCGAGTAGAAGCCGACGTTGATCCAGGTCTTCTGGATCTCGAAGGGCTGGTCGAAGGTCGGCAGCGTGAAGTCCACCGACTGCGCGAGCGCCGGGCCACAGAGAAGGAGAGCGGCACTCAGGACCGGCAACTGGCGCAGGAATTTCATGGCTTGGACGTTCTGGAGATCTCGTGCGGCTCGAGGCTGGCCGCGATGGCTTCTTCCCTGGTGTCGCGCTCCGCGAAGCGCGGGCGCAATATACACGCCGCCGCTGTCATCGCCGTGGCACATGCCCGTGCGCATGCAGGCGGGCCGCCGCTCAGGCCGGCCGCGCCAGGTACTTGCGAAACAGCTCGGCCAGCCGCAGCGCGGCCAGCGACAGCGGCTTGCCGCGCGGCGAGACGATGCCCAGTTCCAGCGGCGGCACCGGCATCGCGAGCGGCACGCGCTCCACCAGCGCGTCATAGGGCGGCATCGTGAGCATGCCGGCCGGCCCCACCATCAGCGCGTCGCTGCGCGTCAAGAGGCCCCAGCTCACGCCGAAGGAGGCGACCTCGATGCGGTGCTCGGGCAGCGGCAGGCCCTGCGCGGCGTACTGCTCGAGCAGGAAGCTGTGCTGGCTGCCCGGCGCCAGGTGCATCAGCCATTCGGCGCCCGCGATCTCCTCCCAGCGCGTGGCATGGCGCAGCGGATGGCCGCGCCGGCACAGCACGGCCATCTCGATCATGTCGAGCCGCTCGAACGCGAAGTCGGCATCGAGGGCCGAGGCCACCGGCCCCGCCACCGCGAAGTCGACCGCGCCCTCGCGCAGCAGCGGCAGCACCTGCGGGATCAGGCCGTCGAACAGCTTGAGCTGCGCCTGCGGCATGGCCTTGCGGAAGGCGCGCACCACCTCGGGCAGCACGCCGAGGAACACCATCGGCGTCACCGCCACCGCCACGCGGCCGTGCTGGCTGCCCTGCAGGATGCGGATGTCCTGGCGCGCGAGCTCGAGCTGCTGGTGCGCGAGCCGCGCGCGCACCGTGAGCTGGCGGCCCGACTCGGTGAACTCGATGCCGCGCGAGCTGCGCAGCACCAGCTGCGCATCGACCTCGGCCTCGAGCTCGCGGATCGCCTTGGTCACCGCCGCCTGGCTCAGGTGCAGGCTGCGCGCGGCGGCGCGGATGCTGCCGGTGTCGGCCAGCCGCAGCCAGGCCTTGAGCTGGTGATCCTTCATGCGGCCGATTCTGCCGCGCGGCCCGGCGCGGGAATCTACCGACAAACGCAGGTTGTCATCGCGACAAGCGATTGTCTTTTGCGGCGCGGGCCCGGTTCCTAGACTTCGGCCACCAGCCGGCTCGTGGTGAACGGCGGGATTCCCCAAGAGGAGATGCTTCGTGCCTGCCCTGTCATTCGCATGGACCCGCCGTGCCGCTGTGGCCGTCCTGGCCGCCCTGGCCACGGCCGCGCTGGCCGCCTCGGCCCAGTACCCCGAGCGCCCGGTGAAATTCATCGTGCCCTATGCCGCCGGTTCCGGCGTCGACGTCGCGATGCGCCCGGTGGCCGACGCGATGGCGCGCGAACTGGGGCAGGCCATGATCGTGGACAACCGGCCCAGCGCGGGCGGCATCGTCGGCACGCAGGCCCTGGTGAGCTCGGCGAACGACGGCTACACGGTCGGCTACGGCAACCTCGTGACCCTGAGCATCAACCCGGCCTTCTTCTCGAAGCTGTCGTACGTGCCCGAGAAGGACCTGGTGCCGGTCGGCCTGATCTCGAGCAACGCCTACGTGCTGATCGTGCGCAAGGACCTGCCGGTGCGCAGCCTGCAGGAACTGGTCGCCTACGGCCGCGAACACCCGGGCAAGCTGTCGGTCGGCACGCCCGGCATCGGCAGCGCGGGCCACCTGACCGGCGAACTGCTGAAGACCGAGACCGGGCTCACGATGGTGCAGGTGCCCTACAAGACCGGCACCCAGGCGGTGGCCGACATGGTCAACGGCCAGCTCGACGTGACCATCGAGAACATCTCGGCGGTGCTGCCCTTCGTGCAGCAGGGCCGGGTCAAGGCGATCGCCGTGACCAGCGCGAAGCGCGCCGCGGTGCTGCCCGAGGTGCCGACCGTGGCCGAGAGCGGTGTGCCGGGCTTCGAGGTGGTGGCCTGGGGTGCGCTGATGGCGCCCGCGGGCACCTCGCGCAAGACGGTCGACCGGCTCAACACCGCGCTGCGCGCCGCGCTGGCCGACCCGGCCGTGGTGCGTGCCAATGCCGCGCTGTCGATCGAGGCATTGCCATCGAGCCCCGAGGAGCTCAGCGCGCTGATGAAGCGCGAGAAGCCGCGCTGGGCCGAGGCGGTGCGGCGCGCGGGCGTCAAGGGCGACTGATCCATCCATCTTTTTCGAGGAGACAAGCCATGAATCCCTGGCAACTGGAGGCCGCCGAACTCGCGCGGCGCATCGCGGCACGCGAACTCTCGTGCGTGGAGGCGGTACGCAGCAGCCTGGAACGGCTCGAGGCCGTCAATCCGCGCATCAATGCCGTGGTCGACGGCGGCGCCGAGGAAGCGCTGCAGGCCGCGCGGCAGGCCGACGCCGCGCTGGCCGGCGGCGAGGCCACCGGGCCGCTGCATGGCGTGCCGGTCACCATCAAGGTCAACGTCGACCAGCGCGGGCATGCCACCACCAACGGCGTGGAGGCCTATCGCAAGGTCGTGGCCGCCGAGGACAGCCCGGTGGTCGCGAACCTGCGGCGCGCGGGCGCGATTCCGATCGGCCGCACCAACACGCCCGCGTTCTCGATGCGCTGGTTCACCGACAACGCGGCCCACGGGCGCACCCTCAATCCGCACGACGCGGCGCTGACGCCCGGCGGTTCGAGCGGCGGCGCGGCGGCCGCGGTCGCGGTCGGCATCGGCGCGATCGCGCACGGCAACGACCAGGGCGGCTCGATCCGCTACCCGGCCTATGCCTGCGGCGTCTACGGCCTGCGCCCGAGCTTCGGCCGCGTGCCGGCCTTCAACCCGTCGGGCAGCGGCGAGCGGCCGCCGGTGGTGCAGCTCAGCTCGGTCCAGGGGCCGCTGGCGCGCAGCGTGCGCGACCTGCGGCTGGCCTTCGCCGCGATGGCCGCGCGCGACGTGCGCGACCCGTGGTGGGTGCCCGCGCCGCTCGAGGGCACGCCGCCGGCCGGTCCGCTGCGCGTGGCGCTGTGCACCGCGCTGCCCGGCTACGCCTGCGATCCCGAGGTGGCCGATGCCCTGCAGCGCGCCGCGCGCCGGCTCGAGGGCGCGGGCTACCGCGTCGAGCCGGTGGAGCCGCCTCGGCTGCGCGAGGCGGCCGAGCTGTGGCTCGCGCTGACCATGGCCGACAGCCGGCTGCTGGTGGAACCGGCGCTGCTGCGCGATGGCGACCAGACCATCCGCGAGGCCTACCGCGCGATGGACGCGCATGCGCCGTCGTTCGACACCGAGGCCTACATGCGCGCGCTGGCCGCGCGCACGGGGCTGATGCGCGACTGGGCGCTGTTCCTGCAGCGCCATCCGCTGCTGCTGATGCCGGTGTCGTGGCGCCGCCCGTTCCCGGTCGATGCCGACCAGCGCGGCGCGGCCGCGATGCGCGAGCTGCTCGACGCGCAGAGCCCGCTGCTGGCGACAGCGATCCTGGGGCTGCCGGGGTTGTCGGTGCCGATGGGATTGCGTCAGGGCCTGCCCACGGGCGTGCAGCTCGTGAGCGATCGCTTCCGCGAAGACCTGTGCCTGGCGGCGGCCGAGGTGCTCGAGGCCGAGGCCGGGCCCATAGCGGCCATCGACCCGGCTTGAGCCTCCCGCTCAGCGCTTGCTGAAGATCTCGCGCGCCGCCTCGACGGTGGCCGCGATGTCCGCGTCGCTGTGCGCGGCGCTCACGAAGCCGGCTTCGTAGAGCGCGGGCGCGATGTACACGCCGCGCTCCAGCAGGCCGTGGAACAGCGCGTTGAACCGCGCGTTGTCGGTGGTCATCACCTTGGCGTAGTTCTGCGGCAGCTCGTTCATCAGGAAGAAGCCGAACATGCCGCCCTCGCTGTCGGCGCTGAAGGGCTGACCCTCGGCGGCGGCCGCGGCCTTCAGGCCGTCGACCAGCGCGCGGGTCTTGCGGCCCAGTGCTTCGTAGAAGCCGGGCCTGGCGATCTCCTTGAGCGTGGCCAGGCCGCAGGCCGTGGCCACCGGGTTGCCCGAGAGCGTGCCGGCCTGGTAGACCGGGCCCAGCGGCGCGAGCTGTTCCATGATGGCGCGCGGGCCGCCGAAGGCCGCCAGCGGCATGCCGCCGCCGATGACCTTGCCGAGCACCGTGAGGTCGGGCTTGATGCCCAACACGCCTTGCGCGCCGTGCAGGCCGACGCGAAAGCCCGTCATCACCTCGTCGAAGATCAGCAGGGCGCCGTGCTGCGTGCACAGCGCACGGCAGCGCTGGGCGAACTCGGGCGTGGCGCGCACGAAGTTCATGTTGCCGGCGATGGCCTCGATCATCAGGCAGGCGATGTCGTTGCCGTGCAGCGCGAAGGCCTCCTCGAGCTGCTCCAGGTTGTTGTACTCGAGCACCAGCGTGTGCTGCACCACCTCGCTCGGCACGCCGGCCGAGGTCGGGTTGCCGAAGGTGGCGAGGCCCGAGCCGGCCTTGACCAGCAGCGCGTCGGCGTGGCCGTGGTAGCAGCCCTCGAACTTGATGATGGTCTTGCGGCCGGTGGCGCCGCGCGCCAGCCGCAACGCGCTCATCGCGGCCTCGGTGCCCGAGCTCACGAGGCGCACCATCTCCATCGACGGCACCAGCGCGAGGATGGCCTCGGCCAGTTCGATCTCGCGCTCGGTCGGCGCGCCGTAAGAGAAGCCCTCGAGCACGGCCTTCTGCACCGCCTCGACCACCGCCGGATGGCCGTGGCCCAGGATCATCGGGCCCCAGGAGCCGATGTAGTCGATGTAGCGCTTGTCGTTGGCATCCCAGAAATAGGCGCCCTGGGCGCGCTGGATGAAGCGGGGCGTGCCGCCGACGGCCTTGAAGGCGCGCACGGGCGAGTTCACGCCGCCGGGAATCACGGCGCGGGCGCGCTCGAAGAGGATGTTGTTGCGATCGGAATTGGGCATCTGGAACGGGGGAAGTGGAATCAGTGGCGGGTGTCGTGGGGCGGCAGGGCGAAGTCGGGCACGTCGTCGCCGGGCTCGCCATCGTCCTCCTCGGGCTCGGGTTCGGCCCAGAACAGGCGGTCGGGCAGCACGTGGCCCATGCCGGGGCGAAAGCCCGCGTCGAGGCAGCGGTCCATGTAGGCCAGCGCTTCGGTGGTGGCGGCCACCAGGTCGGTGCCGCTGGCCAGCAGCGCGGCCAGCGCGGCCGACAGGGTGTCGCCGGCGCCCGAGAACACGGCCTCGAGGCGCTCGTACTTCTCGCTGGTCAGCACCGACTGCGGCGAGGCCAGCACGTTGTCGATGAACTGGTCGGGCAGCACCAGGCCGGTGACCAGGGTGTAGGGCACGCCGAACTCGCCGGCCGCCATCGCGATGTCGCGCGCGCCGGGCGGGCGCTCGCCGCTCCAGTCGGGCAGCAGCCAGCGCCACAGCGTGCTGTGGTTGCCGACCAGCACCGTGGTCTGGGGCAGCACCAGGTCGCGGAAGGCGTCGAGGTAGGCATCGATCTCGTTCTCGTCCCACCACGAGAGGTTGGGCATGTACGCCACCACCGGCACCTCGGGGTAGTCGGCGGCGGTCTCGGCGATGGTGCTCAGCGCCTCGGGCGTGCCGGCGAAGCCGACCTTGATCAGCTGCACCTCGACGTCCTCGAGGATGGAGCGGGTCTGCTCGGCGATGGCCTCCTCGTCGAAGGCGAAGTGGTCGAAGATCTCGGCCGTGTCGCGGGCGTAGGCACCGGTCACCACCGGCAGCATGTGGGCGCCCACCGATCCCATGGCCAGCCCGTCGCCGGCCAGGCCGCCGGCGCCGCTCGGGTCGCTGGCATTGAACACCAGGACGCAAGGGGGATTCAGGTCCTGATCCGCCAATGCGCCGTCGTCGGGCAGGGGATCGTTAAGATCGCCCGGTTTGTCAACGCTGTCTGCTGGATGTAAGTGGAAGGTCATACGCCGGGCGGAATCCGCTGGATGGTGGCATGGGCGCGACGTTTACAGGGCGCCAGTGAGATACGCATAGATACACTCGTTGCATTTAATGAACAAGGACTTTAAGCTCCGATGAATACGAAAACTTGGATGTGCCTGATTTGTGGGTGGATCTATGACGAAGCGGTAGGTGTACCGGAGGACGGGATTGCGGCAGGCACGGCCTGGGCCGACGTTCCGATGAACTGGACCTGTCCCGAGTGCGGTGCGCGCAAGGAAGACTTCGAAATGGTTGAAATCTGAAAAGCATGGCATAGAGCTACGCGATCTGCGCCGGTGTACGGCGCGGCGGGCATCCAAGTCTCATGAGCAGGAGCTTTTGCAATGGGCCCGAATGGATCAGGTTACAAGGTGCTCGTCATCGACGACAGCAACACCATCCGGCGCAGTGCCGAGATTTTTTTGAAGCAGGGTGGTCACGAGGTTCTCCTCGCCGAAGACGGCTTCGACGCGCTCTCCAAGGTTAACGACCACAAGCCGCACCTGATTTTCTGCGACATCCTGATGCCGCGGCTGGACGGCTACCAGACCTGCGCCATCATCAAGCGCAACGCCCATTTCTCCAAGGTCCCGGTCGTGATGCTGTCGTCGAAGGACGGCGTGTTCGACAAGGCGCGCGGCCGCATGGTCGGATCGCAAGACTACCTGACCAAGCCTTTCACCAAAGACCAGCTGCTGCAGGCCGTGCAGCAGTTCGGCAACGTTTCACAGGAAGTGCAGTAAATGCCCATTCGAAAAATCCTCGTCGTCGACGACTCCAAGACTGAATTGGTGTTCCTGTCCGACCTGCTCCACAAGAACGGCTTCGCCGTGAAGACCGCCGAGAACGCCGAGGACGCCATGCGCCGCCTCGAGGAAGACCAGCCCGACCTGATCCTCATGGACGTGGTCATGCCCGGCCAGAACGGCTTCCAGCTCACGCGCGCGATCGCCCGCGATCCGCAGTACGCCGCGATCCCGATCATCCTGTGCACGAGCAAGAACCAGGAAACCGACCGTGTCTGGGGCATGCGCCAGGGCGCGCGCGACTACATCGTGAAGCCCGTGAACGCGCAGGAGCTGATGTCGAAGATCAGCGCGCTGAACTGAGCGCGGATCTGCCGAGCCCATGGCGAATCGCGACGCACTGAGAGCCTTCCAGTCCCGGCTGGCGAGCCGCCTGCAGGCCGCGCGCACCACCGGCGTGGCCGCGACCTGGCTCGCGGTCGAGGCGGGCGAGGGCAAGTACCTGTTCCCGCTCGGCCATGCCGGCGAAATCTTTCCCTGGACGCCGCCGCAGCCCGTGCCCTACACGGCGCCGTGGTTCCTCGGCGTGGCCAACCTGCGCGGCGGCCTCTACGGCGTGGTGCAGCTGTCGGCCTTCGCGGGCGGCGCGCCCAGCGGTCCGGCCGCCAGCGAAGCGGCCCGCATCCAGTCGCGGCTGGTCGCGCTCAACGAGCTGCTCGACGTCAACTGCGCGCTGCTGGTCGACCGGCTGGCGGGCTTGCGCGGCGTCGAGGCCTTCGCGGCCTCCGAGCCCCCGGGCGCCGATGCGCCGCCCTGGGCCGGGCATCTCTACACCGACGCCGCCGGCGAACGCTGGCAGGAAGTCAACCTGCAGGCGCTGTCGCAGCAGCCCCAGTTTCTGAGTATCGGCGCCTAGCTGTCACAGGCGCCTGTGCACCCGACCACCACCTGAAGGACCGACCGTGAGCTCGATCGCCGACAAGTTCAAGAAATTACTGCCCGCCAGCGGCAACGACAAGGCCCGCGTCGATGGTTCGGGTTCGCTCGCGATCGACAACGTCGACACGGTGCAGGTCCCCGACGAAAAAACCGTGCGCATCGCGCGCGCGCCGGGCGACACGCTCGTTCGGCGGCGCGCCGGCGGCCAGCTCGTTCAGCGAGGGCGGTGCCCTGGTCGACGGCGGCGAGGCCGCCAACGAGCCCGGCCGGCCCGATGCCAGCGCCGACCTGCTCGCGGACGACGGCCGCGCCGGCCAGAGCCCCGCGCGCCAGCAGCGCGTGCTCGCGATCCTGCTGGCGGTGGTGGTGCTCGCGCTGCTGCTGGTCGCCGGCCTCGCCATCCTGCGCGCCGAACGGCTCGCGCAGCAGGTGGCGGCCACCGGCCAGTCGCTGATGCAGTCGCAGCGCCTCGCCAAGTCGATCTCGCAGGCCCTGGTGGGCAGCGCGCCGGCCTTCACCGAGGTGAAGGACAGCGCCGACGACCTCACGCGCCGCGTCAACGGCCTGACCAACGGCGACGAGGCGCTGCGCCTCGAGGCCGTGGGCGAGGCCTACGGCGAGGACATGGGCAAGATCAACCCGCTGGTCGCGCGCGCCGACGCGAGCGCCAAGGCCGTGCTGGCCCAGCGCCAGATCCTGACCCAGGTGGGCGCCGCCCTGCGCGACATCAACCAGCAGTCGTCCACGCTGCTCGAGATGACCGAGACCGTCGCCTCGCTCAAGATGCAGCAGAACGCCACGCTGCCCGAGATCTCGGCCGCCGGCCAGCTCGTGATGCTGACGCAGCGCATCGGCAAGTCGACCAACGAGTTCTTCACGGTCGAGGGCGTGAACCCCGACGCCGTGTTCCTGCTCGGCAAGGACCTGAACACCTTCCAGGAAACCACGCGCGGCCTGCTCGACGGCAATGCGCAGCAGCGCTTCCCCGGCTCGAAGGACCCGCAGACGCGCCAGCAGCTCGAAGCCATCCTGAAGACCTACGAGCAGATGCGCACGCAGGCCTCGGCCATCCTGGGCAACCTGCAGGGCCTGGTGGCGGCGCGCGAAGCGCAGGCGTCGATCCTGACCGACAGCGAACCGCTGCGCAAATCGCTGGGCGAGCTGCAGGACAAGCTGTCGGCGCGCACCGGCCTGGGCGCCGGCACCATCGTGCTGCTGTTCGTGCTCTCGCTGGCCGCCCTCGCACTGGCCGGCGCCATCGGCTTCGTGCAGGTGCGCGAAGGCCGCGAACGCGCCGCCAACGCCGAGCGCGAACGTCTCTCGGCCGAGCAGGCTTCCGAGGAGGCCAGCCGCATCAACAACGCCAACCAGGCCGCCATTCTTCGGCTGATGAACGAACTGCAGACGGTGGCCGAGGGCGACCTGACGCAGGAAGCCACCGTGACCGAGGACATCACGGGCGCCATCGCCGACTCGGTGAACTACACGGTGGAAGAACTGCGGCTGCTGGTGGGCAACGTGCAGAACACGGCCACGCGCGTGGCGCTGACCACCTCGCAGGTGGAAAGCACCTCGACCGAGCTGCTGGCGGCCTCGACCGAACAGCTGCGCGAGATCCGCGAAACCGGCCAGTCGGTGCTGACGATGGCGGAGCGAATCAACGGCGTGTCCTCGCAGGCGCAGGAATCCGCCACGGTGGCGCGCCAGTCGCTGCAGGCCGCGTCCTCGGGCCTGCAGGCCGTGCAGAACGCCATCGGCGGCATGAACGCCATCCGCGACCAGATCCAGGAAACCTCCAAGCGGATCAAGCGGCTGGGCGAATCCTCGCAGGAGATCGGCGAAATCACCGAGCTGATCTCGGACATTACCGAGCAGACCAACGTGCTGGCACTGAACGCCGCCATCCAGGCCGCGTCGGCCGGTGAAGCCGGTCGCGGCTTCTCGGTGGTGGCGGAAGAAGTGCAGCGGCTGGCCGAACGCTCCGCGGACGCCACGCGCCAGATCTCGGCGCTGGTGAAGGCGATTCAGACCGACACGCAGGACGCGGTGGGCGCCATGGAGCGCTCCACGCAGGGCGTGGTCGAGGGGGCCAAGCTGTCCGACAACGCGGGTACCGCGCTGTCCGAGATCGACCGCGTGTCGCGCCGCCTCGCCGAGCTGATCGAGCAGATCTCGCAGTCCGCGTCTCGCGAGGCCGATTCGGCCAACGTGGTGGCCGCCAACATCCAGCACATCTTCGCCGTGACCGAGCAGACCGGCGAAGGCACGCGGACCACCGCGCAGCAGGTGCGCGAGCTGTCGCAGATGGCCGAGGAACTGCGTCGTTCGGTGGCCCGTTTCAAGATTGCCTGACACAGAAGAACGGCGAGCATCCAAGGTGGCTATCCAATCCCCCGTCGCGGCCCCCCTCGCCGGCAATCCGCCGGCCACCGAAGACCTCGGGCCGCTGGCCTGGGTGCTCGGAGAAATCCAGAAATCGCTCGAGAACGTCGGCAAGTCGCTGCGCCGCTTTGCGCGCGACGTCGGCAATGCGGCCGAGATCGAGAGCGGCCCGCTGCAGATGGCGCGCCAGCAACTGCACCAGGCCGTCGGCGCGCTGCAGATGGTGGGCCACAACGCGCCCGCGCTGGTGCTCGGCTCGATCGAATTCGCGGTGCAGGGCTTCGTGGCCGAACCGCAGCGCTGCACCGACAGCGCCGCGCTGAAGATCGAGCGCGCCGGCTTCGCCGTCACCGATTTCCTGCAGGCCCTGCTGGCCGGCAAGAACGTGTCCTCGATCGCGCTGTTCCCGCAGTACCGCGAGGTGCTCGAGCTGGTCGGCAACGAGCGCGTGCATCCCGCCGATCTCTGGAGCGCCAGCTGGCGCTGGGTCGAGATCCGTCCCGCGCTCACGCAGGCCTCGCTGGCCTACGATCCCTCGGTGCGCTCGCGGCTCGACCGCGAGGTGCTGCAGCTGGTCAAGACCGGCGACCCGCAGGCCGCGCGCCGGCTGCAGGCGCTGTGCCTGGGGCTCGGCCGCGGCGCGCTGCTGCCGCGCGTGGCCAGCTTCTGGACCCTGGCGGCCGGCTTCTTCGAGGCGCTGGCACTGGGCCTCGTGCCCGCCGACAGCTACGTCAAGCGCGCCGCCTCGCGCGTGCTGCTGCAGTACGCCACGCTCGCGCGCGGCGACAGCGTGGTGTCCGACCGGCTCGGCCAGGACCTGCTGTTCTTCTGCGCCCAGGCCATGCCCACCGCGCGCGACGAAGCCGCCACCCTGCGCAGCGTGCGCACGGCCTGGGGCATCGCGCACGAGCAGCGCGTCGACTACACGGTCGAGCAGTTCGGCCGCTTCGATCCGCTGGTGCTGGCCCAGGCCCGCAAGCGCATCGAGACCGCCAAGGAGATGTGGTCCGGCCTCTCGGGCGGCGACATCTCGCGCACCCGCCAGGTGGCCGACACCTTCGCCCAGCTCGGCGAATCGCTGCACCGGCTGCATCCGCCGAGCGAGCCGATGGTGCAGGCGCTCGCGCATGCCGTCGATGCCTCGGTGCGCAGCGGCCAGCCGCCCGACACCGAGCTCGCGATGGAAGTCGCGACCTCCGTGCTCTACCTCGAGGCAGCGCTCGAAGACCTCGACCCCAGCGATCCGCAGCTCACCCAGCGCATGCTCAAGCTCGCCGGGCGCATCGAGCGCGTGCGCGCGGGCGGCCACTCCGAGCCGCTCGAGCCCTGGATGGAGGACCTGTACCGCCGCGTCAGCGACCGCCAGACCATGGGCACCGTGGTCGACGAACTGCGCAGCCACCTGAGCGAGCTCGAGAAGTCGCTCGACCAGTATTTCCGCCGCCCCGGCGAAAAGGGCCTGCTGCGCACCGTGCCGAGCCAGCTGCAGCAGATGCGCGGCGTGTTCTCGGTGCTCGGCCTCGACCAGGCCGCGCACACCGTGCAGCGCATGCGCGACGAGGTCGAGGCCATGGTGGGCAGCGCCTCGCCGGCCGACGAGATGGCCGGCTTCGATGCGCTGGGCAACAACCTCGGCGCGCTCGGCTTCCTGATCGACATGCTGGGCTATCAGCCGGCGCTGGCCAAGCGCCTGTTCGTCTTCGACGCCGAGATCGGCGAACTCAAGCCGCTGATGGGCCGCCAGGCCGCCGACGCCGAGGACGCCGAGAGCGTGGCCGCGCCGGCCGCCGAGCCGTTGCTGAGCATCGAGGAGGTCGACGCGCAGATCGCTTCCAGGCTGGCCGCGCTGGCCACGCCGGCGCGCAAGACCAAGCCCTCGCCGATCGAGGAATTCAGCAGCAAGGCCGACAGCTGGACCGCCAAGATCGTCGGCCCGGCCGCGCTGCCCGATACCGAGGTCACCGAGCTCGAGGAAGACGACCTGCAGAACATCTTCCTCGACGAGGCGCGCGAGGTGGTGCACAACGGCCAGAACGCGATCGTCGCGCTCGGCGGCCGCCCCGACGACACCGACGCGCTCACGGTCCTGCGCCGCGCCTTCCACACGCTCAAGGGCAGCTCGCGCATGGTCGGCCTCACCGACTTCGGCGATGCCGCCTGGTCGCTCGAGCAGGTGCTCAACACCTGGCTCGCCGACCAGCGCCCCGCCACTCCCGAGCTGCTGGCCGGCACGCAGCAGGCGCTGCGCGACTTCGGCCTGTGGGTCGAGGACATCGCGGCCTCGGCGCCGCACGGCTGGCAGTCGGCCCCGTTCAGCCGCCTGGCCGAGGCCCTGCTGGCCGGCGAACCGGTGCCGACCGCGCCGCCGCGCGTGGCCGATGCCGAGGCACTCGCGATCGCGGCGCGCCAGATTGCCGCCGATCCCGTGCCGACCTCGCCGGCGCCGCTCGAGGAGTTGCCGCCGCAGCCTTCGCTGTCGACCGCCGCCGCGCTCGCGCTGCCCGAGTTGCCGGACCTGCCGGACCTGTCGCTCGAACCGGCCGACGCCACCGACGTCTCCGACGTGCCGCAGGCCGAGGCGCGCACCGCCGGCCCGGAAGACGACGACTTCGTCTCCACCGACTTCCTCGATTTCGAGACCCGCGAGCCTTCGTCCACCGCGCCGGCACCGCTGCCGACCGCGCTCGGCGACGGCATCGACTTCGACTTCCTGGCGCCGATCGGCGCCACCGCCAAGGCGAGCGCGCCGGCCGAGGAGGCCGCGATCGAGGCCGCCGGCCTGTCCGAGCTGCCGTCCTCCGCGCTGTCGATCGACGCCGCGCAAGCCTCGGCCGAAAGTGCCGAAGCCCCCGCGCCGGCGCTGCCCGACCTCGACTGGACGCCCGAGCCGCTGCCGCTGCGCGAAGCCGGCGATGCCGGCACGGCCGTGCCGATGGACTTCCCCGAGATCCGGCTCGAGCCCGTGGAAGCATCGGCCGAGTTCGCCCAGGCCGCCACGGTCGCGCCCGAGCCGGCCGCGCCCGAGACCGCCGCGCTGGTCGATGTCGCGGCCGAGGCCCTGCCGCTGGAGGCGCCTGCCGAGCCCGAAGAAGCGGGGCAGGCCGAAGCCGAGGCTGCGCCCGTCGCCGAATCCGAACCCGAACCCGTGGCCGCACCGGTGCAACCGCTGGAAGTGGCCGTGGGCGGCAGCGCCGACGACCAGGTCAAGGTGATCGGCCCGTTGCGCATCGGCATCGCGCTCTACAACGTCTACCTCAACGAGGCCGACGAGTGGTCGCGCCAGCTCGCCACCGAGGTCGGCGAGTGGGCGCTGCAGCCCTACGAACGCGTGTCCGACTCGACCATCGCGCTGGCCCACTCGCTGGCCGGCAGCTCGGCCACGGTCGGCTTCCACAGCCTGTCGGGCATGGCGCGCTATTTCGAGGCCGCGCTGCAGCACCTGCAGATGCAGGGCAGCGGCACGCGCGAGCAGGGCATGGTGCTGGTCGCCGCGGCCGACGAGCTGCGCCGCCTGCTGCACCAGTTCGCGGTCGGCCTGCTGCGCGACCCCTCGCAGCAGACGCTGCAGGCGCTGCGCGACATCGCGGCGTCGCCGATGCCCTCGCCCTACGCCGAGGAACTCGCGCACGACGAGCCGCGCGCGCCGCTGCAGGTGGTGTCGCCCCAGGGCGGCGCCGACGTCGCGCTCGACGACACCGAGGACGCCATCGACCTGGCCGACGCGGTCGACGTCGACCTGTTCCCGATCTTCGAGGAAGAGGCGGCCGAACTGCTGCCGCAGCTCGGCGAGGCGCTGCGCCAGTGGTCGCACCATCCCGACGACGGCGCGCCGCGCACCTCGGTGCTGCGCACGCTGCACACGCTCAAGGGCAGTGCCCGGCTGGCCGGCGCGATGCGCCTGGGCGAGCGCGCGCACCGCATGGAATCCGAGATCGAGCTGCTGGGCACGCAGGGCCACGTCGACCGTTCCGACATCGAGAAGCTGCTGGTGCGGCTCGACACGCTGCAGTCCACCTTCGATGCGCTGCGCGCGGCCGACGACGCGACCCAGGTCGAACTGGCGCAGCGCGTGGCCGAGGCCACCGCGGCGCCCGTGCCCACCGAGCACCCCGAGCCCGCCAACGACGCCATCGCCGCGGTCGATGCCGACACCGACGCCGAACCGGCGGCCGCTGCGCCCGCACTGGTGCGCCCGGCCCCCGCCTCGCTCGCGCCGCTGCGCGCGCCGGTCGGCCAGGCCGTGCGCATCCGCACCCAGCTGCTCGACCGCCTGATGGCGCAGACCGGCGAGGTCATCATCACGCGCTCGCGCCTGGAGGCCGAACTCGGTTCGCTGCGCGGCTCGCTGGCCGACCTCACCGGCAACCTCGACCGCCTGCGCCAGCAGCTGCGCGACATCGAGGTGCAGGCCGAGAGCCAGATGCAGTCGCGGCTGGCCCAGGCCAAGGATTCGCAGCAGGGCTTCGACCCGCTGGAGTTCGACCGCTTCACCCGCGTGCAGGAGCTCACGCGCATGATGGCCGAGTCGGTGAACGACGTGGCGACCGTGCAGCGCACCCTGCAGAAGACGGTGCAGGCGACGGAAGACGACCTCAGCGTGCAGGCGCGCCAGACGCGCGAACTGCAGCGCGGCCTGCTGCGCACGCGCATGGTGGAGTTCGAGGGCATCTCCGACCGCCTCTACCGCGTGGTGCGCCAGGCCACCAAGGACACCGGCAAGCAGGTGCGCCTGGACATCACCGGCGGCTCGATCGAAATGGACCGCGGCGTGCTCGACCGGATGACGCCGGCCTTCGAGCACCTGCTGCGCAACTGCGTGGCCCACGGCATCGAGGACGCCGCGCGGCGCGAGGCCGCGGGCAAGGACGCCAGCGGCCTGATCGTGATCGACCTCGCGCACGAGGGCAACGACGTGTCGGTGAGCTTCCGCGACGACGGCGCCGGCCTCGACCACGAGCGCATCGCCGAGCGGGCCCGCTCGCTGGGCCTGCTCGCGGCCGACCAGCCGCTCACGCCCGAGGAAGCCACCGAGCTGATCTTCCGGCCCGGCTTCTCGACGGCCGGCCAGGTGTCGGAACTCGCGGGCCGCGGCATCGGCATGGACGTGGTGCGCGCGCAGGTCGCCGCGCTCGGCGGCCGCATCGAGACGCGCAGCCAGCCGGGCCAGGGCACCACCTTCAAGCTGGTGCTGCCGCTGACCACCGCGGTGACGCACGTGGTCATGCTGCGCTTCGGCGAGGTGTCGATCGGCGTGCCGTCGAACCTGGTCGAGCTGGTGCAGCGCGTGAACGCCACCGACCTCGAGTCGGCCTACCTGCACGACACCCATCCGTTCGGCAGCGAACAGGTGCCGTTCTACTGGGGCGGCGCGCTGCTGC